>CALCSP010000630.1 GCA_937893785.1 uncultured Verrucomicrobiales bacterium | reverse complement strand
CTGCGAATCTTTCGATAATGAGAATATTATGCGAGCTTTTAGGCCCTATCTGAAGAGTGTTTATGGAGAGGTGGATATTCCAGAATTATGTATCATTACCTGTAGATATTACAAGGACGCTATAAAAGCTAGATTGAAGGTGAGCTGTTTGGGATGATGCTCTGCAGCTATTTTTTCATTAGCAGAGTTTTTTTGAGGAGTCTTTGACTTCCTGTCTGCCAACTATACGATCTTTGACTTATGATTAAAAGAATCCTGCAGTTTAAAGTATTAAGAGGCTTACTTGTTTTTTTCCTGTGGCTTTCCGTGGCAAGACTGTCTGCTCAAGATTCGGGAGTCTGGGCACATGATAGTAGCGACCTGAAACCGGACCCTGCGATCACTTTTGGCGTTCTGGATAACGGATTTCGTTATGCGATTATGCCTAATCCGGAACCGCCAAATAGGCTTAGCCTGCGCCTCTATGTGGACGCAGGATCCCTCATGGAAACTGATGAGCAACAAGGTCTGGCTCATTTTATTGAGCATATGGCTTTTAACGGAACAAAGAATTTTCCGGCGGGGGAAATGGTGGAATATTTTCAGCGCTTGGGGATGTCTTTTGGTGGTGACACAAATGCTCACACCTCATTTAAAGAGACAGTATACAAGCTTGAATTGCCAAAGCCTGATGATGCATTGATCAAGCGTTCCTTGCTTTTGCTGCGCGATTATGCGGATGGAATGTTGATGAGTGCAACTGAGCTTGACAAAGAACGTGGGGTGATACTCAGCGAAATGCTGACACGTGATTCGGCACAGTGGCGAACACAGAAAGTGGCTTACAAATTTGCCCTGCCGGATTCACTCATAAGCAAGAGGTTTCCAATAGGTATTAAAGAGGTAATCAATGGTGCTGAGCGTGAAGTGTTCATGGATTTTTACAGGAAGTGGTATACTCCTGAAAGAATGGCTCTGGTGATTACGGGTGCCGCAGATCCCGAAAAGTTGTTGCCACTTATCAGGAGCCAGTTCTCGGGCATGAAGCGGTCGGTGACTCCCAGTCCCGATCCTCATCTTGGCAAGATTACGACAGGAAGAGGAGTGATTGCGAAGGCGCATTACGAAAAGGAAGCTACTGAAACGAGTGTGAGTATTGAGGTGGTCAGCCCCTACAAGTGGGAGCCAGACAGCAGCAAGAAAAGGATTCAGGATATGTCCCTGCGAATTGCGAGCAGTATCATTAACAACCGCCTTTCCGAATTGGCCAAGAAAGAAGGGGCAGTAATTACAGGAGGGGGGGCATATGCGCAGGATTTTATGGATTTTGTGCGGTTTGCAAGCATTTACGTGACCTGTGAACCGAACAACTGGGAGAGTTCTCTCGCCGTTGCCGAACAGGAGATCCGCAGGGCTCTCATGCACGGGTTTAGCCGTGCTGAGTTTGATGAGGTTGTTGCAAATATGCGTAATGGTTACGAGCAATCTGTTCGTAGCGCTGGATCACGCAAGTCGCGTGGACTTGCAGATATGCTGGTGAGTTCCATCTCCAGAGGGAGGGTTTTTTCAAGTCCTGAGCAATCCCTTGAATGGTTCAATGAGAAGATATCCCAGTTAACACCGGATGTTTGTGCGGCAGGGCTACGGAATGCATGGGGTTCGAAAGATCGACAACTTTTTATTGGCGGTAACGTTAAAGTGTCAGGTGGGGATAAGGAAATTATTAAAGCTTATGAAAGGTCTTCCGGTGTTCAAGTGGATCCGCTTGAAGAGACGAAACAATCCAGTTTTGCCTATACCTCTTTTGGGAAACCCGGTGTTATTGCGGAGCGCGTTGCGATTAAGGACTTGGGTATCATTCAGCTACGCTTTGCTAATAATGTTCGGCTTAATTTGAAACAAACTGATTTTGAGAAAGACACAATTTCCATCGGGGTTCGCATTGGTGGAGGTTTATTAACCTTGCCGAACGGAAAGCCTGGGCTGCCCTTGGTAGCGAGTGCGGCAATGAACGCAGGAGGTCTGGAGAAACACAGCGCCGATGAACTACGCAGGTTGTTTGCAGGTAAGACTGCGGACCTGTCCTTTTCTGTAGGGGAGGATGCCTTTGTATTCAATGGATCTACAAATCGCAAGGATTTTGCCAATACAATGGAGTTATTAACGGCTTATTTGGTGGCTCCCGGTTACCGTGAGGAAGCATTGCGGCAGTTACACAAGAATCTTGATCCGATTTATACGCAATTGTCCCATACACCAATGGGGGTATTTAGCGACAGGGTGGATGTGTTTCTGAAAAAACGTGATTTTAGGTCAGGTTTTCCAGATCGCAATGAACTTTTGTCCCGTACATTCGGGGAAGTGCGGGAGTGGATGGGGGATGCCCTGCGGTCAGGTTTTATGGAAGTTGCCATTGTGGGAGATTTTGAGGAAGAGGATATTTTAAACGAGCTTGCCAGAACTTTGGGGGCACTGCCTGAGCGTAGCCTTGAAAAACCAGCTCATGATAAGCGTAGAGAGATGCAGTTTGCCGATGGCGGACAATCCAGAATTTTCAAGTTTGATTCTGAGATTCCCAAAGGAATGGTGGGAGTTTACTGGAAGACAGACGATATTTGGGATATTAGCAGGACCCGCAGATTAAGTGTTCTGGGATCAATTTTTGCTGATCGCTTACGCAAGAAAGTCCGGGAGGAATTGGGAGAAGCCTATAGTCCTTATGCAAGAAATATCTCCAGTTCTACTTACAAGAATTTTGGCTACATGATGTCTATGATTACCGTGGCCCCTGAACAGGCGGAAAAAATCGCTCAGGTGGTGCGTGGCATTGGTGATGAGCTTGCGGAGGAGGGAACTAGCTCCGATGAACTTCAAAGAGCACTCAAGCCCCTGTTGAACGGAATTGATCAACAACTGCGACAGAACAGTTACTGGTTGTCGACGGTCACAATGAGTTCTCAGGAGTTTCCCCAGAAGATTGAATGGGCGCGCACAATGCTGAGTGATTACAAGTCCATTAAGGTTGAGGAGGTCAATCAACTCGCTTTGAAATACCTTGCTCCAGAGCGTGCCGTGATCGTTAAAATTATACCGCAGGGTGGTAAATCAGCGCCAAAATAATGTCTTTTGAAGGATTCCTTTGCAGCGTGAGAATGCCTGTATGAATGCCCAAAATGATGGGGTGTGTATTATTTGGAATCATATCTTGAAATGAGCATTCTTATAAATCGTTGATTGTTAACGGTTAAAAAGTGTATTAATTGAATCTTTGCAAGCGAGTTGACGCTGGGCATCCGCTTTGCTTTAGTAAGCGCCCCTTGATCAACAAGGATCTGATACTCAGAGATACTCAAACACGAATAGCTTATGCCCAATTTTGGAATTAACGGATTTGGCCGGATCGGACGCAATGTCTTCCGCGCGATGACACCTGAACAACGTAAAAGCGTTGTTGCAGTTAATGATCTTACCGACAATAAAACCCTCGCACATTTGCTGAAATGGGATTCCACCTGTGGCAAGCTTGATGCCGAGATTAGTCATGATGATAACAGTATCACCGTGGATGGTCATACTATAAGAGTGTATGAGGAGCGAGATCCAGCTAAGCTTCCGTGGTCTGATCACAGTGTGGATGTGGTGCTCGAGTCGACTGGTTTTTTCACAGCCCGGGAGAAAGCCGAACTGCATATTACGAATGGGGGAGCAAAGAAGGTGCTGATTTCTGCACCTGGTAAGAACGTGGACCTGACAATGTGTTTGGGTATTAATTCCGACCAGTACAACGGTGATGAGCATCACGTTGTTTCTAATGCTAGCTGTACGACCAATTGCCTCGCGCCAATGGTAAAGGTTCTCAATGATGCATTTGGTGTGGAACGTGGTGTGATGAGCACTATTCACAGTTACACCGGGGACCAGCGCCTACTAGATGCCCCGCACAGCGATTTCCGGCGTGCTCGCTCTGCTGCTGTTAACATCATCCCATCGAGCACTGGTGCAGCCAGAGCAATTGGGGAGGTGATTCCGGAGCTCAAGGGCAAACTTAATGGGGGAGCTTTTCGCGTGCCCACGCCTACAGGATCTGTTACTGACTTTACTGCTCAACTTCGCGAAAAGACTACCGTGGAGGAAATAAACGCCAAGTTCAAGGAGGCGGCTGAAGGTGAGTTAAAGGGAATTCTCGAATATTCAGAAGAGGAACCTGTGCTTATGGATATTGTTGGTAATCCTCATTCATGCATTCTTGATGCAGACGTGACTCTGGAAATGGGTGGAGACCTTGTAAAGGTGGTAGGATGGTATGATAACGAGTGGGGCTACAGTAACAGGGCAATCGATGCAATGTATCTGCTCGCAGGAAACTAATTAGCTGATAATCTCAAAGAAAATGGAAAAGCATCCCAGCGATGGGATGCTTTTTTCTTAAGAGGTGATTTTTCACTATGGCAAAGAAGACTATTCGGGATATTGATCTGGCTGGACGCAAGGTGTTGATGCGTTGTGATTTCAATGTGCCTCTTGATGGCTCAGGAAACATTACCGATGACACTCGTATTCTGGGCGCCCTTCCTTCTATTGAGTATCTTTTAGAGCAGGGGGCAAGGGTTATACTGTGCAGCCATCTTGGTCGTCCTGGTGGGGAGGAAAATTCTGATTTCTCACTAAAGCCTGTTGTGTCTCGTCTAGGGGAGCTTCTACAGAGAAAGGTTGAGTTTGTCGAATGTTGCGTTGGAGATGATGCGATGAATGCCAGTGCGGCGTTGAATGATGGTGACTTGCTACTTCTCGAGAATGTCAGATTTCATAAGGAAGAGACTGCTAATGATTCTGTGTTTGCCTCCCGTTTGGCAAATGGTGCAGAGGTATTTGTCAATGATGCTTTTGGGACTGCTCACCGGGCTCATGCTTCCACGGTAGGTGTTGCTGATCATGTGGACGAGAGTGTTATGGGCTTCCTCATGGAACGTGAACTCCAATATTTAAGTGAGGAGTTAAAGAATCCAGAGCGGCCATTTGTGATTATACTAGGAGGTAAAAAAGTCAGTGATAAAATCGGTGTCATCAATGCCTTGTTTGAAAAGGCAGACACTATCCTGATAGGCGGCGCTATGCAGTATGCTTTTCGCAAGGCTCAGGGGCATGACATTGGAGAGAGCTATGTGGTGGAAGAAGATATTGCTATTGCCAGAGAGCTTCTTGATAAGGCTGATGAAAAGGGGGTGGCTCTTCTTTTGCCTGCCGATAGTCTTGAGGCTGACAGTTTTTCCGATGATGCGGCGACTAACAATATAGTGCCTTATTCAGCGGGAGGCAGTATTCGCGATGGTTGGGAAGGGCTGGATATCGGAGAGAAAGCAATTGAGGAATTCTGTAATGTGATCAGTGGTGCTCGGAGCATTGTTTGGAATGGTCCCATGGGAGTGTTTGAGATTGATGCTTTTTCAAAGGGAACGAGGGCGGTAGCGCAGGCTGTTGCTGACAGTGAAGCTCTCAGTATCATTGGTGGAGGTGACTCCGTCACTGCGATCAAGAAGTTTGGCCTTTCCGAAAATGTTACTTTTATCTCTACGGGCGGAGGGGCATCATTGGAGTTGCTTGAGGGAAAACAGCTGCCGGGTGTTTCCGCACTGGATAATGCCGAGTAATCAACTGCGTGTAATTCAATACTTTAATTATTAAAACCTGAATCATTTATGTCACGAAAACCTATCATTGCTGCTAACTGGAAGATGCATAAGGGGCCTGCTGAGGCGGTCGAATTTATTGAGGAATTTGACAATCTCATCGGTGATTCCAGTCCTGTTGATATCGTGCTTGCGCCTGCGTTTGTATCCTTGCCTGCGGCAAAGCAGGCTCTGGTTAACAGTGATCTGGTGCAGCTCGCATCACAGAATTGTCATTTTGAAAGCCACGGGGCATTTACCGGCGAAATCAGTATAGGTATGCTTCAGGAAATTGGCGTTGATTATGTGATCATAGGGCACAGTGAGCGGCGTTCCATTTTTGGTGAAGATGACGGCTTGATTAACCAAAAAGCCCAAGCCTTACACGCAGCGTCAGTTAAGCCAATCGTTTGCATTGGAGAGACCCTAGATGAACGTGATAATGATCAGGTGGAAAGTGTTCTTCGTCGGCAACTTACCGATGGCTTGAAAGGACTGGATGCGGCAAATATGCTTGAGACGGTCATTGCTTATGAGCCTGTCTGGGCAATAGGTACAGGGCGAACTGCGTCTCCAGAACAGGCACAAGATGCACACCGGTTCACCCGTGAAGTTATTGGAGAGCTATTTGGAGAGGATGTTGCTGCAAGGATTCGTATCCAGTATGGCGGTAGTGTTAAGCCGGGTAATACCGCTGAGCTAATGAGTCAACCGGATGTGGACGGAGCGCTTGTCGGAGGAGCCAGCCTTGATCCTGTGAGTTTCTCTGAGATTTGCAAAAATGCTGGGTAAGAGCTGACGTTCTATTCAATGAACAGCATATGGGGGGGATGAGTATGCCGCCGCAGAATAGCGGATCTGCATACTACCCAGTGATGCGATAACCGGTCCAAACAAGTAAAACTCCGAGGACCGTGCTTAAACCTGCGTAAATGGCCGCAGTGGTGACCGATTGGAGTCTTATCAGGCTGAAGATTTCTAGGCCAAATGTCGAGAAAGTGGTAAATCCACCCAGAAACCCCACTACTATGAGCAATTTAAGCGGTTCATTGTGCTCTAGGAGGGAATAGGCGATGCCTATAGCAAGGCATCCTAATAGGTTAATGATAAAGGTAGAATAAGGGAAAGTGGGCACTTCGAGGGTGGATTTCATGGCAGAACTCAGTCCCCAGCGGGCTGTTGCGCCCACAAAACCGCCTAGGCCGACAAGAATTGTTGCTGTTGTCGCTTGCATGGATTGACAAGATTTAGCGGTGATCTAGTGTCCCGTCCACCATGAGCAAGAAGATTGTTGTCGCTTATTCCGGAGGTCTAGATACCTCAGTGTTACTTTTTTGGCTTAAAAAACGGTATAATGCCGAGGTTATCGCCTATTGTGCTGACGTTGGTCAGGGAGAGGAACTGGATGGTCTGGAAGAAAAGGCACTGAATACAGGTGCATCCAAATGCTTTATTGGCGATTTGCGGGAAGAGTTTGCCGCTGACTTTATTTTTCCGATGTTTCAGTCGGGGGCAATCTACGAGGGACAGTATTGGCTTGGGACGAGCATAGCACGCCCTTTGATAACCAAAGGCATGATCGAAGTGGCAAGGAATGAGGGTGCCAGCATGCTTGCTCACGGGGCAACAGGTAAAGGAAATGACCAGGTGCGCTTTGAGTTGTCGGCTGCTTCCCTAGCTCCAGATATGGAAATGATCGCCCCTTGGCGGATGGCGGATTTCAGGGCTGAGTTCCCAGGTCGTGCGGAGATGATCGCCTATGTGGAAAAGGAGGGAATACCGGTGCAGGCCAGTGCTGCAAAGCCCTATTCAATGGATCGTAATCTCTTACATATCAGTTTTGAGAGTGGTATCCTTGAGGACCCTTGGTATGATGCAAGCTCCAAGGAGTGCGAGGATATGTATATTCTGTCAAAATCTCCGGAGTCTGCCCCGGATGATCCCGCCTATTTACAGGTTCTCTTTCATAAGGGCAATCCTATTGGCCTTTCCTTTGAAGGTATTGATGACGTGCTTAAGCAGCTCGAAGTCACTGGACAGGGCGATGAGAGCGGTTACACGAAGCTTTCTCCTTATGCCGTGATGCTCGTTCTTAATTATTTGGGAGGAATGCATGGTATTGGCAGGGTAGACATGGTCGAAAACCGTTTTGTGGGGATGAAAAGTCGTGGAGTTTATGAGACGCCTGGCGGTGCAATACTCTATCATGCCCATCGTCAAATGGAGAGCCTGACTATGGATCGTGAAGTGATGCATATCAGGGATTCGTTGATCCCGAAATACGCTGAACTTGTATATAATGGTTTCTGGTTTGCGCCGGAACGCCAAGCGATTCAGGCACTTGTTACCGAAAGCCAACAAGGGGTGAGTGGTGAAGTGCGGGTTAAGCTTTATAAGGGAAATGTCATAGCTGCCGGCGTAAGGAGCCATAGAAGCTTGTATAGCGAAGACGTGGCAACCATGGAGGGAGGGGCGGATGAGGCATATAATCAGGATGATGCTACAGGCTTTATCCGGCTTAATGCCCTTCGCTTACGGACTGCAGCCCGAGTGGATGCTTCGCAATAAATTGGCTCTCCGAGAAGCTTCTACTACTTTGTTTAGTAGATGGGGCATTAATGGGGGCTATGACTGGGCATCGAAAGCTGGATTTCTGTTAATGCCCAACAATCGATTGCGCACGCTTCAGATTTCTTGCCTGTGTATCACTTGAATTGAGAAAAAGGCATATCTGCATTTTTCGTAATTTGTGCTTCACTTCGGAGGCTTCGGTTCCTTTCAAATGAGAACCATTGAAGTCCAAACAGTATCCCGATACAGATGTTGGAGATATTGATGATGTATTAGTAGCGAGGGATATTAGGGGCAATCTCAACAGACCAGTTGTCGATCCCGCCCTGTAGGCTGTATGTATTTTCGAAACCTTTGTTTCTAAGAAATCCGGTTGCTTGCAATGAGCGAATTCCGTGATGGCAGTAGATTACCTTCTTACGCGTGTCGCTCAGTTCCCAGTTGGCGGTCAAATTCGCAAATTGTGAGAGGGGAATGAGTTCTGAGCCTTCAATACGACACAACTCCCATTCATCAGTTTCACGGCAATCAATAAGTTGGATACGTTGTGGGGCATCCTTCATGAGTTGCAGTAGGTCTCGGGCAAGGATTTCCATTGGATAGTTTCTGCAGTTGCTTAATCCTCTATAATGACGGGAGTTCCAATGGAAGCATTGTGGAAGAAGTGCCTCACAATCCAGTAGGGCATGCGGATACAACCGTGTGAGGCTGCAAAGCCTGGCAGGTATCCCTGATGCATTCCTACCCCGGTATTGGTAATACGCATAAAATAAGGCATTGGTGCTCCTTCAAAGTATGCTCCGGGCGGTGGGGAGGGATTTTGACGAACATCCACGTCGTCATTGATGATTGTTCCATCTGCCGTTTTCCACATGCCGTATAGGTTTGATGCATGTGTTACCTTTTTTTGTATGATCTCGTAGGAGCCAATCGGGGTCCTGAATCCTTCCTTACCGCTGGAGATCTGTGATACGCCAATGAGTGTGCCGCCTCTGTAGAACTTCGCTTTCTGTTTTTTGAGGGATATCTTAATTGTTGCAGGCCCTGATGCAGTGCCCTCATCCCAATAGGACACCGTATCTCTGGGACCAGCCGATTTTCTGTTGATAATGCTTGAGCCGCCAACTGCCTCAAGATAGACGGCCTTATTGCGATGAGTATTTGTTGAATCAATGCTATCACATGCTGCAATCATCGCTGTTGAAGCCAAGAGGAGATTTAGGTAAATACGATTACGTAACACAAGCGGTGATGAAATAAATTGTTATGCAAATCCTCCAATTAATGGCATGGCTGATCGGTGGTCAAGGATTCTGCAGATCTGAGTTTGGTATTGCACGGAGTAATTTAAGCAATTAACGATAAAGTATACTAATCTCCTGAAATCTTATGCCCAATTACGATTACCATTGTGAAAAGTGTGGAGATACCTTTGAGGTCTTTCAGTCGATGAACGACAGGAAGTTGAAAAAGTGTCCGGATAAGTCATGTGGGGGCAAGGTGAATCGGTTGCTGGGGACTGGGGCAGGTATCATATTTAAGGGGTCGGGGTTTTATGGAACGGACTACAGAAGTGATTCCTACAAGGCAGGGGAGAAGGCTGAAAAGAAATCAAGCAAGGAGCAAAAGGATAAAACCAGCACCAAAAAGAAGAGTGGAAGCTCAAAAACCGGTGCATCCAAGCCTAAGTCTGGGTAGGTTTTGCCAAAGCGCATTGGCTGTTTCCTGCCACTCCTGAATCATTACAGGATATGCAAACGACAAGACGCTTACTGTTTATATTGAATTTTTTGTTTGTCATGGCGTTAGGAGCTGCGGTCGTGATGGTATATATGCCTCAATCTCTCGCAGATATTGACCGAACAACTGAAGGCAGTCCGGTTGATCGGGATTTACTTTCTCAAGTAAACCAAGCGATCCTCAGTGGCAATTCCTTCAAGTGCAGCGAGAAGGATCTTAATGATCATCTTCATCTCGTCATGCATGCCCGGGAAGCGGACGGGTTTGAGATATTCTCGGAGTTTAAGAACATACTTGTCCGATTAAATGATGGCAGCATGGAGATTATATTTGAGCGTGATGTTCTGGGATGGCAATCAACAGTGAGTGCGATCTTGAGTATTGAAGTGCATATCGAGGGAGCTTCCAAGACAGCGGCCCTCCAAGTGGTTGGCGGTAGGTTCGGTAGCTTACCAGTGACAAAAAATTTTGTCGGATTGATCAGGAAAGCCTTGGTGAATGTTGGTAATGGCCTTGTTCCAGAAAAAGAGGTGCTTTCTCGTCTCGAAGGTATTACTATACAAAATGGCTGGCTGATCCTCGAAGCCCATGCTGGGAGTAAGCTGCCTTAGGTAGCCCATTGGCTTCCGTTCCTTCAGTTTTTTTTAGTACCTCATGATGTCCAGATATAAGATTGTCACCATTGCGGCTGCAATGTGGATTGATCCTCTTGGGGCAGAAAGTGCTGTTCAAGCTGCTTTGGTCGGCGACTCTTCCGATAGCGGAAGCAGTCGCAGCAGATCCAAGCAGTTTATCGTGCACGGAAAGGACGGGCAAACTCGCGGCGCGTTCTGTGTTTTTTGTGAAGAGGTAAAGACAGATTTCCTGAAGCTGCTTGGTCAACCTGACCGTTGGAGATTGCCGATTGTTCTCCAGTTAAGAGGACATATGAGTGACATTGCCCAAAAAACACAGATCTATCCCAAGGTTTTTAGTCTTGCTGGAGGTGGATTTCGGTTACAGGCAGATGTCGAGCTTAGTACAGGTTTTTCTTCGGATCCTCTCAGGGAAGAGGTTATTAGGCTGTTGCTGGCTGAGCTT
>CALCSP010000629.1 GCA_937893785.1 uncultured Verrucomicrobiales bacterium | reverse complement strand
AATTCAGTCTGTGCGTTTCCTCGGGGCATAAGCTCAGCAAAATCCATCCAGAATTGAGGATTGTCCTCAAGTGTTGAATTGGACCTGGCTCGTTCAAGAAGCAGGGCAAAACCTTGTTTTTCAGTAAGACGCTTTAGGTTGATTTCTTTCCTGTAGTCATGCGATGGGATATGAAAGTCGACTGTAGGCAGTTCAAACAATCCAATGGCTTGTTTGTGCATGCGGCGCGCAAACGGGGCGTTTCGAATTGCGCGTTCCAAGCTATTATTGAATGCGTCTTTGAGTGCTTTACGAGGTACTGCCACCTTTGCGTCCATTTTCCAAGCGTCCATTGACTTTACGATATTCTCAGCCTCGTCTAACTCTCCGATGCTGAGCAGTTTTTCAAAAACTGCCGTCACCACATTTAAACCGAACTGATCAACCGTCTGTGCTGTGATCACTTTATAGCACTGGGCGAGTCCGGTCTTTGTCAGCAGATCACTGCTTGCGAATAGTGTGTAGGACTTTCCAGCGGCCTTAATATTTGCGCTTCCGTTGTTGAACAAAGGGTGCGTAATAGCACTTGTAATTTCCCTCTTGCGTTTGCGGGAAAGAGCATCATCCATGGAGTAGGCGAGCAGAATTTCCTGAAGTTGTTTCGGGAATCGGTCATCACGTAAAACGCTACGCAACATCTTCCTTGCATCGGAATGAGTCGGGCAGTCACTGTAAAGTGCAGTAAAAGCGGCATAAAAAGCCCGAATGCTCAGCCCCAACTGCGTATCCTTACTTGCTGCGGCTATTAGTTGTAGTTTGACCGACTCGTCATTGTTAATTTTGAATTGCTGAGGGCTGTTCAATGCATTTAAAAGTCCGGCATCCTTGACCCTTGAGTCGTTTAACTCATCTGTGAGCGTGAACTGAAGCCAGTCAGGGGCATGTGTATCCATCCATTCATTCACAGCTTGCGAGAACTTTGTTTTTGTGAGTTTATCTTCAGTGAGCTCACTGTAACGCCCATTAAGTATTTCGACTACGGCGTTGTCTTGGCGAATTTCAGCATTGGTCAGCTCCTTTTCTAGAAGTGACTTTTCTTGCTCCTCAAGTTTAAGAAAACGATAGATGCGCGCAAGATAGAGAACGGTTTGAGCGCGGTTAAAAGGTTTTTTTGAGCCATTAAGAATCTTTTCAAGGGCGTTCTTAGGGCCATCAATTGCGGTGTGTCCGGCAATGGCAAGATGCGCCCAGAGTCGGGTCATGGTTTCGCTTAGTGCATCACTGGTATTGTCAGTTTCACGAAATGATTCAATGAGTTTGATTGCTGCAGGGTGATTGCCAGTGTCAGAGTGGCATATTGTTTGATAGAGGACAGCGGACCTTTGCTCCGGGCTGCCTGCATTACCGAAATTTTGGCATAGTTGAATTGTGAATTCGTAAATTATGCGTTGCTGATCAGGATGAATTCGAGTTGCAAAAAAACAAAGAGCTGGTCCGGCTTGATCAATTAGGGATGGGCACCATCGAAGCGCGTGCATTAAAAGATCAAGGTTGTCGTGGAATCTAGCGTCATCTCGTGAAGCCACAGCTGAAGCGATTACCTGCTCGATTTTGTTGATTTGGCTCAGGCTTGGTATGCGCCGTTCCCCAGCGGGCCGGTCATGCCCGAGTTCTTTTCGCAAAATAACCCAGTTCTGCCACCAACGTTCTGAGTCTTTCCAGTAGTCGAGCAATGACGAACCATCTCCAGCAAGTCGAATCAGGCACTCGGAAATTTTAGGTGCAACTGTTAGATCAAGTAAATCAGCTTTGGGAGTTTTTAGTTCCTGAATTAATTTTAGGGCTCGATCTTTGTTGCCGCCTTCAAGTTGTAGCAAAACTCCGCGAATTTGCATGTCGATTGACTGCGGTAAACCTTGAAGCTCCTTGCTGGCGTTACTGTATAAGGAGATGGCTTCCTTGAACCGGCCTTGGGATTCAAGGAAATCACCAAGTAGGGTTTCGACTGTGTACTTTGCCTCGGGGGTTAGCCTTGGCCGTTTGAGGAGATCACGCAGTAGCGGCTCCTCTTTCTCTGGTTGTCCTTTATAACGGTAGTGTCTTGCTGCCAGAAACCTTCCTTCAAGATTGAAGGGATTATCCGGAGGTAGCATTGAACATGCATTTAGTAGTGCAGGAAGAAAGGGTTTGTTGAGTAGTCTTGCCGTATCAGTTCGCTCTCTTAGTTCTGTAATGGCAGCCAATTTCCATAAGCGTTGTGCAAACGTTGGAGATTCGGGGTGGCGTATTAAATACTCAAGAGTATGCCGCATAAAGGAATCAATGTTTTCAGCATTATCCAGTTCATTGATTTTCGCCTCGAGCTTTGAAATATCATCCAGTTCACCGACCAGCGCCTGTTCCTCCCAGTTTTCTTTTTTGTGGGAGTTTACATATAACTCAAGTGCGGCGCTTATCCTGCGGCAGCTCCTCTCAAGTGCTTTGCTGCCCGTTGCGGGAGAGAGCATCCCGTCTATTGTCTTTCTGGCGATACTGGATGATAGCTGCCCGAATACGGTTTGCGGGGTAATGAGTATGAATGCCACTGTCAATGCATTAAGCATTAATGCCGTTCGGGTTATGAGCCTTATTCTGGGTCTCATT
>CALCSP010000628.1 GCA_937893785.1 uncultured Verrucomicrobiales bacterium | reverse complement strand
GTCCTCGCTTACCGAAGCTGCGCGTCTTGAGTCAGCGCTTATTGCCACCATGTTAATCTCATCGGAATGTCCATCTAGTTTCAGAATAGGATCTCCTAGGTCAGCATCCCAGACCTTGACCACTGCATCCCAGCCTCCAGAAACGAGCAGCTTACCATCCGCACTGAAGCAGACAGAGCTCACTGCATCTTCGTGAGCCTGCACTGTCCTGATTTCCTCGCCGGTAAATGAATCCCACAGCTTTAACTGCTTCTCACCACCCGCGGAAACGATTCGCTTCCCGTCGGGACTGAAGGCGACCGCAGTCACATCATACTCGTCGTCATGGGAAAGGGTCAGGAGGGATCCCCCACTGACGGCATCCCAGACCTTCAATGTATCATCCGCACTGCCCGATACAATCCGCTTGCCATCCGGGCTGAAGAAAACCGAAGTCACTTGATCCTCGTGACCTGCAAGGGTTTTGATCTTCCTGGCGTTGGCAACATTCCAGATTCTAAGGGAGTGATCCCAGCCACCGGATGCAATTTTTTTCCCATCCGGACTGACAGCAACAGAACTAAGTGCTGCGGAGTGCCCTTCAAACACCCGTATTTGTTTGCCGGTGTGCGAATCCCAGATCCGAATTGTCTTATCTTCCCCTCCGGATACGATCCACTCGCCGTCCGGGCTAAAGGCAACTGTGGTGACCCACCCCTCGTGTCCCTTGAGAATAATGACAGTCGGCGGGGCAGCGTAAGCGGGGCAGAACAGAGCACCTCCCATCAAGCCCAGCAGGAATGAAAATGCCGATATCAGCTTCACTGAGCTAGACCAGTAAATCTTCAATCGAGCCGGCACTTTCCTTGAATGAGTTCACCGGACATCCAAGTTGCTGCAGGATGGTAAGGTAAAGGTCGGACATGGGTCGCTGATCCCTGGACCACTTGACGTGCTGGCCGTGCTTAAAGCCAAGAGCCCTACCTCCAGCGAGGATAGTGGGAAAGCTCGAGCCGACGTGGCTTGCGGTTTGGGCACCGCCAAACAGAATCACCGTATGGTCGAGCAGGGTCCCCTCAGATGCCCGTATACCCTTGAGCTTGTCCATAAACCGGGCCATGCAGGCGCACAGCATTTCATCCCGGAGGGCAAGGGCAAGGACATCTGGATTGTCGGCGCCTCGGTTACCGCCCCCCTTGTGATGAACGTCATGAGTGCCGCGAAGCCGGGCCCCTGCCTTATTGGCCCAGACCTTGTAGTCATCGTAGTTTGGCCCGGCTTCTCCGCCTAGACACTGGGTGGCAACCCGAGTCATGTCGGTTTGAAAAGCCAGTACGATCAAGTCGGTCATCAACTCGACGTGTTCCTGAAAACTGTTCTTGGCCTCTCTTTCGAGACGAATCTTGGATTCATCGAATTTAGGCCGGCCCTCTTCCAGGATGCTCTCTTTTTGGATCAACCGTTTCTCTACGTCACGCACCGAATGTAGATATTGGTCCACGCGATCCTGATCGATGCGGCCCAACTTACGCTTAATCTCTTTAACCTGACCCATGGCCGTATCCAGAATACTGCGATTGAGGGCCAAACGTGCTTGCTTCTTCTTGATCTCGACTTGGTCTGCAGGAGGAAACAGGCTCTCAAAAACCCGCCGATAATCAGCCGTCGCGGGAATGTCCACCCCGAGAGAATTGCGGGAAAGTGTGGACGTTCCTACACCGTTTGTCCACGATAGCACAAGGGAGTTGAGGTAGGTCGAACCGAGATGCTTTGCGGCCACCTGGTCTACCGAAATGGTATTGGTCTTGGTCCCGGGGATCAGATTGATATTGTGACCGGTCAACCAGTTGTAAGGATGAACGTGACCACTAATGCGCCCCTTGATATGAGATAAACCGGTAAGCACCGAAAAATGGTCTCGATGATGCGCCAATGGTTTGTGTGAAGGGGCAATGGTGTATTTCGAACCGGTATCCTTGGGGAACCACTTGTATTGGCTGATTGCACCCGGAATATAAAAACAAGCAAGCCGGGAGGGGTCCTTATCTCTACGCTCCGAAGCCACCGTCCTTGAGCCAAGGCCCTCCAGAAACGGCAGAGCAAGCGTTGCTCCAAATCCCCCCAACACCAAACGGCGATTCACTGGATGCTCTCTTTTTACATGCGACATATTTTCTCCTTTATTCGACCTTAATATATTCTTCTCTCAACAGGTTAAGTCAATGCACAGATCGTTTAGTGCGCCAAGAATGCGTCAGTTTGAAATACCGCAAGCAGCATGTCTTTTAGTAGGTATCCTTTTGCGGCATTCTGCTTCATGATGGCCTCAATCTCTTCGAGATCGTCAATGTCAGGTTGACGCCCTGTTGCATAAAGCATGAATTTTTTCATTAAACCCCTTACGAGGTCTTTTTGATAATGCTTCAATATGATTTTGCGAAACTCATCATAATTTTGGTACTCTTCACCATCTGGCAACTTTCCTGCCGAATCCACAGGGCGTGTCTTACCTTTCCCTCGCCACGCCATCTTGCCATCAAGTTCATCCACCGCATAGGAGGCATACTCCACGTCGCGCCAACGTCCGCTCAAGTCAAAATTCTGGAAGGCAAACCCTATTGGATCAAGCTTGATGTGACATACCGCGCATTTGGCATCCTCAGCATGAAAGGCCATCAATTCCCTTGGAGTCATGTGTTTCAGGTCCCCCTTTGATGGGTCCAGTTC
>CALCSP010000627.1 GCA_937893785.1 uncultured Verrucomicrobiales bacterium | reverse complement strand
GATAGGTCAATCGACTGGATCACAAAGTTCTCACGATTATGTGAGCTTGACCTGAGGAATACCGCTGTCAGCGCAGAAGGGGTTGCCCGGTTGCGAGATCTGTTGCCAAAATGCAAGGTGCTGCATTCCAGATGATCGGTTGGACGGATAATGTCTGGGGCTGAAGAGCGGCAGGGGGAGGACAGGCGCTAGCTTGTAAGAGCTCTATTTAGCCTGGAGGCCATTGCATTTTTCTGCCCCCCAGCAGGTGGACATGAAGATGCGGAACGCTTTCGCCGCCATCCTGTCCATTATTTATTACAAGGCGGAATCCTTCACTGCTATCCGCGATTCCGATGTCACGAGCAATCTTGCGGGCGATGATAAGGAGGTGCCCAAGAGTGGCGCTGTCATTGTCATTCGCTTCACCTACTCTAGGAATGGGCTTCTTTGGAATGATAAGGATGTGATGAGGTGCCTGTGGATTAATATCCTTAAATGCGATTGATAGATCGTCTTCGTGAATAATATCAGCAGGGATCTCGCGCGCGATTATTCGTTCAAAGAGTGTTGGTTCGGGCATTTGGTCGTGCCGGCAATGCTCGGAAAGAATGCAGTAGTGTTTACTTTACGATGAGTCCCACGCTGCCTTCGCGTAGATTTACCAGATTTGCAGCAATGAACTTATCAATTTCGACTGTCAGCTCCTCACAGGCATTGTTCCATCGGTTTGCCCGGCAAAGATGTTTGACGGCTTTACGCAAGCCGAAGCAAAGAATCTGTGATGCTCCGCATCGCTCACATTCCGTAAGTCGTAACTGTAACTGGCGGAAAAATTCCAATTCAAAATTGCTGCCAGCATTACGTGCAATTTCAAGCAGAGATATTCGAACGGGAGGAGGAGCGATTTCAAGGGTTTTGGCAATATCTTCACAGCCGAGATAACTTAATACATGCTCTATCTTGCAGTAGAGTTCCTCGATGGTGATTGTATTCTTTGGAAAGCGATGGCGCAGATATTCGATGACCGCACGGGTAATGTCGGTGGCAAAGAACCAGTCAGGATGACCAGCTTTTGTGGCAGCTTTTGTAATCTCATCAGAGAGCCATCGAGCTTCATAGCTGACGACTTCATGATTTCCGAACTTTAAAAGGGGTAGTTGATCTGGTACGCAGACCATGGGGTAAATAATGGTTGGGAGCTAAAAGGCAGATTTGTTGAGTTACGCGTTGGATTCTTGCCTGATTGCCGGGTGGATTGCAAGCTATTGACTGAAAAAATCTGGATGTCTTGAACTGACAGAAGGTCTGCTTTCCAGAGATTGGATCTCCTCGATGAATTCACCCACTTCTTGGAACTGACGATAGACGGAAGCATACCTTACGTAGGCGACCGGATCGATAGATTCCAAGCTTTGCATGACCCGTGCGCCAATAAGTTGCGAGGGAACTTCGCGTAAGCCTTCTATTTGAAATTCTGTGATGATTGCATCTGCGGCATTTTCAAGAATTTCAATACTTACCGGGCGTTTCTCACAGGCTTTGACCAACCCATCAAGTAACTTGTTCCTCTTCAAGGGTTCGCGTGCGCCATTACGCTTTATTACCAGTAGATCCCCATGCTCAAGGTGCTCGTAGGTGGTAAAGCGATAACCGCAATTCAGGCATTCACGTCGTCGGCGGATAGCCAGTGAGCCCTTGACCTCACGTGAGTCAACGACCTTGTCTTTGAGATGTCCGCACTTGATACACTGCATGCTTAAGTCAATGGAGTCTGGGTTGTTTTCCCCTTATTGGTCAATATTCAATGCCACGAAAGTTTCCATATAAACTTTTTTGTCCTGCATCGGATTCTTTATTTTTTATTTTTAAGGAAAAAAACAGATTTTTTTTAAACATTATTGCGTGCTGCAAGGGACTTATTGCTAGAATACATCTAGCCTGCTAACGGAACCGGACGAACCGGACGGTTACTAAATCACATTCACACTTTTACAAGTGCGATAATGACTTCTGTGCTTTGCTTAATGCGAAAGAGGGCGTCCCCCTTTATTTTGGCTTTACTGCTCGGCTCGAATGAACTCGTAGCGTAATACCTTGATTGGCAAGCCTTCAGGAACATCAATGCTCAGATCGACTACGTGTTCATTGTCATTCTTAAATTCAATGCGTGAGCGATAGGTTGCTATGCATTGACGCACGGGATCGAAATTTTCGCCAAAAAGTTCAAGAACATTGGTTTCCTGGTCAAAATCCCCCTCAAAAAGGTAAAGGAATGGAGCTGTAGAGTCATTCCATGTGAAGATATACTTCTTTTTTACAGGGTCGTATCCAAGTGAACCGTTGCCTGCGATTGGAGAGCCCATCATGTCGGCTTCAAAATGACTGTTGCACCAGAGCTCGCCAAGCATTGTCCCCGTTTCCCTACCCTCTACTTCAATAGGATTGGCGTCGCCGCCCATGAAGTATTGGCAGGTGGCTTTCCATGTTCCTGATTTGCGTTGAATAAGGGAGTGTTCGTCGGAGGCTCCGATTGTGGCTGGAGTGGTTTGATTGCTGTCAGGCATTGTTGAGTCTGCAATGAGTTTCGATAAAGGAAGATTAAAGGGTAAATTAGCGGGAAGTCGATGACCGAATTCGTAATTTTTTAAAAAATGAAAATAGTCGAGTTCGCTGTTGTCATTGAGTGAATCGCTTGCCATGGTTTGCATCATGACACCAGGTTGCTTATTAACGAGTTTTAGAATTTTGGCCGCTTTGAGCTTTATTCCTTTAATGGGGTTATTGCTAGGTTGTAAAAGTAATTTTTTTGGCAACAGGGTTGCTGAACCTGCAATGATTCCACTCGCAGGTGTGCCTGTTCCCGGTGTTGATGTGCGAGGCAGTCAACCTTTGCCGGTTCCAGATGCCGGTCGTCCGGCACTGCGGCCCATTACGGACATGGAAACGGCTCAATATGCGATCCGAAAAGGTGACACTTTGTGGAGTATTGCGCGTGCTCACAGAACTTCAGTTCTTACCTTGCAGAGGCTAAATGGGATTAATGGTTCCTTTATCCGCTATGGGGATACGTTACGAGTTCCTGCTCAAGGTGCTGCAATCCTCGCT
>CALCSP010000626.1 GCA_937893785.1 uncultured Verrucomicrobiales bacterium | reverse complement strand
GGGCAAGTTCAACTCCGGATTCGCCGATCCACCGAAGTGCATTTACAAGCGTGGAGATGGTCAAGAATGCAAGAGTAAGGCAAATCAGGTAAAATTTTGTTTGTTTCAAGGGGATATCAGTTGAGTGGTGCTGTGTTTTTGCTAACCCTTATTATGCCATTGGATGATAGCGGTGCCGAGTCTCGATGTCTTTCTTCCGAAGGGAAATGGCGTCCAAATGTTGCATTGCTTCTAGAGAGGGGTGATGGCAAGATTTTTGTTGCTGAGCGGGTGGATCGGAACGAAGCCTGGCAGTTTCCACAGGGCGGTGTTGATGCAGGAGAGAGCCTGGTTGATGCGCTGCAGCGTGAGGTGGAGGAAGAGATTGGCCTAGGGCCTGAAACTTACCTGATTATGGAACAAAGGGAGGGTTATTGCTACCTCTTTCCAGATGGACACCGGAAAAAAGATGACTTTAAGGGACAAGAACAAACCTATTTTCGATGTTTGTTTACAGAACAAGATGATGCAATTGACCTCAATAGGGCCAAGCCGGAATTCAGCCGTTATCAATGGATAGAGCCTGCTGATTTTGATATAGAGTGGCTGCCTGAATTCAAACGTGAGGTTTATATCCGCGTTTTAGCCGATTTTTATGGGGTTAACCTGCGGAGTTGCTGATAAATTGCCTTGCGGGGGCGGGCAGGTGAAAAGATATTGTTTCACTGCCTAATGCCCTCGAAAACTGTTCCGGGTTCCAACATTACGCGCCGGGTTAAAAGAGCCTCGCGTGATGCAATTCGAGGATTGCGGCGGGTTCTTGCAGGCAGACGCCTTGATCCAGCCCCTTATCGACGCGAAATGCGGGGTTATTCTGGCGATAAGCTCCAAAATGATAGTAGAGCGGGATTGAACGTCGCCCTTCTGGCAATGCCCCAAGGTATGGCGTATGCACTGGTTGCCGGTCTTCCGATCCATTTCGGCATTACTTGTTCGGTAGTTGCTGCTCTAATTGCGCCGTTTTTTGCCGGATCCCGTTATCTAATCCTTGGACCCACCAATGCAACGGCCTTCATGGTCTTCAGTTATTTCGCTGTTTCACAGGAAGCTACGGATATGGCCATCATGCCATTATTGGTAATGATGGTTGGGATTATAATGATTGCAGGTGCACTGCTAAAGATTGCCGACATCATTCAGTATGTAAGCAGGTCAGTGATTATTGGCTATATTGCCGGCGCTTCTCTACTGATTATTGCCAACCAGATGCGTTATGTGCTGGGTGTCGGACCTTCCGGAGGGAGCTCCTTTTTTACGATTACCAGCGGGACACTCGTACAGATAGAGGATGTCAATTGGGCAACCCTGATACTTGGAACAGGGACATTGGTAGTTTATTTTTGCCTCTTAAGGTGCATGAAGGGATGGCCGACCTTTGCGCTGGCTTTGCTCATTGCCAGTGTTGTGGCAAATTTATGCAATCTACGGGAGAATTTTTCGGTCGAGACCTTTGATACAGTGCAATTAGGATCTTTACTTCCGGATCTGTCGATTTTCTCGAGATCGGGGCTTTTCGATGAGATTGCTCAGTTGTCAGGACTTGCCCTTGGTCTGGCATTTCTGGCGTCCCTAGAAAATTCCGTGATGGCAAAAACCCTTGCCAGTCGGTCTGGAGAAAGGCCTGACATGAATCAGGATATGCTTGGTGCTGGAATGGCCAATGTGGGGTGTTCAATGCTTAGCGGCATGGTGGCTTCCGGCTCGTTAACTCGTTCAGCACTCAATTATTCAAGTGGTGCGGCAACCCGTCTGGCGAGTGTTTTCTCTGCACTGTTCTGTGTTGCTGGATTGCTCTTGCTTGCCCCCATGATTTGTTATATCCCAAAGTGCGCCCTTGCTGCCTTGGTGATTGCTGTCGCTTTAACTCTCATAAACTGGAGGCAGATGCGTATCTGCTTTAGGGCAACTCGGTCGGATGCAGCTACGCTTGTTGTGACATTTATAGCGGCACTGGTTATGCCCCTGCATGTCGCCATATTTATTGGTGCAGGGACTGCGGTTGCCCTGTTCCTTCGGAAGGCTGCTCGTCCTGAACTTGTAGAATACAATTTGGGTGAAGGTGGACAGCTTAATGAGAGGCGTGCGGGAGAGGTGCGCGGAATTCCAGCGATTTCCATTGTGCATGTTGAAGGGGAATTGTTTTTCGGGGCATCCGAGCTGTTTCGCAGCCAGATCCAGTCAACTGCCAGTGATCCCAACCTGAAGGTTGTTATTTTACGAATGAAGAATGCCCATCATCTTGATGCTACAAGTGTCATCGCTCTTGAAGAACTTATTGTGTTTCTTCGCAGCAATGGCCGGGAGTTGATCGTTAGCGGAGTGATGAAGGATGTTTACCGGGTGCTTAAAAATGCCGGGGCAGTCGAATTGATAGGCAAGGAAAACATTTTCCCTGGCTCGGTGGACAACCCTAACATTGCAACACGTAATGCTCTTAAAAGAGCGCAGGAGATCCTCGGCACGAGGGAGGCTGATGTTAGGATATTCTCGTGAGTATCCGATTATTTACCTTGGTGATGACCATGCACTGATTCCGAAGTCGTCCCTGAGAAGGAGCACGTTTTCAAAGTGGGGAATCGGGTCAAAATGTGGAGTCGTGATGTCGCGTAGTTGATTTGTTTGAGAGGTAAGAAGAGATTGTTGTATGTCTCCGGATTGAATGTTGATCATGCTAAGGATTGACCCAGAATTTCCATTGTGGACGAATTTCATTACACGACCGTTTCCATTCAGGACAAAGATTCCCTGTTTATCATATGGTTGTGCGTCTTTTGCGGGCTGGCGGATCAATTCTTTCTTGGCAAGATCAGCGATCACCAGCTTGTGGCTGGCTAGGCAGAGGCGGTCGCCTTTGATCAAAACCCGGTTCTGATCAAAGGGAATGCCTTTGCCTATCTCAAAGCGATATGACGGATCGTCAGAGTGCAGTACGACCAACGTGTCATTTTTCTCGGGTGTGCGGTCGCGGGCAATCGTATACTTACCGCTGGCTGTTATGAACTCGTGGTGTAATGCCAGTGGAGTTGCCTGATTTCCGTCAAGACGATAAACATAAATATCGCGTTTTCCGCTACGACTGCGTGATTCGAATATTAGCGCATCATCAGTGAACCTTGCCCGGTCAATAAATATGCGCTTGATCATGGTGCCGGCAACAATGGGGTCTCCCCAATTCTCGCCGTCATCGCTCGTATACAGTTCATACTCCCCAATCATGCCGTTGTTATTAACGATGACTGCTGGTAAATACCGGAAGGATTGGAAGGTGGATTTTTTTCCCAGATTGAATTGTAATTCGTGAGGGTGCGGCGGTATGCCGTTAAGCCATTGGCTGTGCCACCAGCTGGAGCGGTTACCGTCAATGGCACTCTCTGGCCTAGTGTCATAGGTGCTGTTGGGTTCAAAGCTGTCAGTGAAGTGGACCTTCCATCCTTTACGGTCAAGGTTATTGCCGTTCTTGTCGGCAACTTGTAACTCGGCGACAGAGGACCAACCTCTTCCGTTTACCTCAGAGAGCATTACGAGTCTGAAAAACCTTGCTGACACCGGTTTGAAGGTGACTTCGTAGTAACCGTTCTCGATCAGTTTTCCATTTGATGACTTGCCTTTGGCAAGGCCCAACTCAATATCGTGTCTCTTGAGTGACCTGCCACTGGCAGGATTAAGAACCGTGTGCATTGCACCTGTCCCCATGGATGTTTCAAAAACATGAAGCTTTTCACCATCCCAGTGTGGCAGTAGAAGATTGCCTGATAATATACGCTGTTCCCATAGTTGCTCGCCGTTGACTGGGTCAAAAGCAAAAAGGAGCGATTTCTTGTCATGCAAGATGCAAACATTACCGCACTGCAGAAGCATGTTGGCTTGCCCAGGTACAGCACTTTCCCACAGGAAATTTCCGGTATTACCGTTGAATGCAAGCATGCGGCGTTGTGCTTGGCTGCCTGAAAGCATTAGAATCTTGTCACCAGCAATGTGAAAATCCGGATTCAAGGCATCAAGCAGAAGTCGCCATTTAATAGCTCCCTTTGGAGAGATGTCGATGCATTCAAGTAAGCCGCCACTCAACACAAAAGCATTGTTAGCCAATGGTGAATCGTATGGAGCCCGGATAATACGTGCATCATTTCGAGATAAAATCCAGTTTCTCTGAAGATCGGGACTCAGCATTGTTTTCTCGGATGCAGCTTCCGAGTTCAATGGCTCATTGATGACGATACCCTGATCCGTTGCTGGTTTTGCTCCAATTACATAGAGTGTGTCGCTGCTTACCAGAAATGAGAGTGGGCGAGCTGTCCCGGTACTCCATTTCAGTGTGGAGAGCGTCTTGCCATCGCGAATATCTATCTCAGTAATCCTGTCATGATTAGCGATGTAGATGGATTGACCGTTACGCTGGGCGCGACCCAGGACCCGATCCGGCTGGATATCCTTATGAAGTCCGGTTTGTTTGCCCGGTAGGGGAGTGTACCATTTTTCTTTTCCTGTTTCTATGTTTATTGAGGCTAGGTCGTTTTGGCCACGAATGATGAGGTTATTGTCAAAAATGCCGAGTGATTCGATTCCAAGGATGAGGTGATTATTCCAGACAAGGCGCCCGGTATCACGATCAAGGGCAAACACCTTACCGGTATCACGAGGCATGCAGATTACCTTATCGGCAGTAACAATGGGTGCACATCCGAGGGCGCCTTCTGCTGGCTTGGAGTTAGTGTTATAATAGTGAATCCAGTCAGGATTTCCGTCCCGTGGATCACACCGAGCAATGAGTCCGGCATTGGTATTAATGTAGATTGAGCCGTCTTTCAGGGTCAGGCGGTTGCCAAATGTCCTGATGGTCGGGCTGGATTTTTGCAGACTGGAGGATAAGTCGCTTGCCTTGCCGACTTCCGCAATTGTGGTGCGCCAGAGTGTGGTTTGTGAGGCAATCTCAATACATGCAATTTGAATCTTGTTCCCTTGGTGACTTTGCCATAGCAAAACATACAGCAGTCCGTCAGATAGGACTGGGTCACTCATGACCGTTAAGTTTGGATCGCCCTTATTGAGGCCAAACCTGTCATGTAGCCATAAAGCAGCCCCAGTTTCCATATCAAACGCCGCGACTCCCTGTGGCAAAGCTCCGAATCCCCAGCGTGTATAGATTGTGTTTTTCTCCACTCCCGGGCGGAAGTATCCCGGAAGAATATTCCTGTGGTTGCGATCATTAGCGCTGGGTGGTCGAGACTGGGACCAGGTTGGCGTGGTTGGTGTGGATGCCGGATAGACAGCAAGCTGATTTCTGCTACTGACCAGAATCTGTCCATTAATAACCCGCATGTCCATTGCCGAGCCTCCAGGGTGACCGCCGCCCAACCACGGAGAAACGGGAGGGATTCGCACCTCCTTGATCTTTAGTTGACTGAGCG
>CALCSP010000625.1 GCA_937893785.1 uncultured Verrucomicrobiales bacterium | reverse complement strand
TCCCGCCTCCGCAGGTTATTGACGAACCCCACACCTAGGTTCCCAGATGTTTCGTTTGCAAGTCATGTGATGGCAATGTTTGGGGGCATGGATGACTGTAGTTTTTAGCCATGGCGCTTCCTCACCTGTTGCTCTTTGATATTGACGGCACCCTTCTAAATACGGGTGGTGCAGGGATGCGGGCATTTGTGACAGCTTTCGAGGAACTGTACCCTGATAAGGTGGCAGGTCAGGGAGGTGTTCCAGATATCGATTTTGCCGGAAGCACTGATTCCGGAATTGTCATGGGAATGTTTGAGCAGCTTCAAATCGCCGATAGCAGTGAGGAACGTGAGCGTTTCTATGAGACCTACCTTGGTTTACTGAAGGCGAATATGAATGCCTCCACAGACAAGGGGTCATTACTCAACGGCGTGGGTGAGCTGCTTGAAAGGCTCAATGGGTATTACCGGGATGGAAAGGTATTGCCAGGGTTGCTCACTGGTAATATCGCTGCTGGTGCCAGGGTTAAGACTGATTGTTATGGGGTTAGCGAATATTTTCATTTCGGGGCATATGGCGATGATCATCATGACCGTAACCAACTTGGTCCTGTTGCTGTGCAGCGAGCTTCGGATTTTTTTGGCAGGGATCTCACTTCGGCACCGGTTACCGTTATTGGCGATACAGTGAAGGATATTCGGTGTGCCCGGGCGTTCGGAGCACATGTGTTGGCGGTTGCTACAGGTTCAATCTCTCTGAGTGAACTCGGCGTCCATGAACCCGATATTCTCCTTGAGACCCTTGGGGATGTTGATGGTGTCCTTGCTCAGTTGCGGATTTCCTGAGGTGGTGGGTTGATCTCTACCTCTTTTTTACCAGCCCGTGGCCATGGATTGAGGAATGCCACGAAGGTGCTGATCATCACAATACTGAACATGCCCAGATTTATTCCGAGAAGCGCGATACCAAGATGGAATCCAATACCAATGACTAATCCGATTCTTCGGGTTTTGGGAATCCAAAGCAGGACGGGTATGGCAAGTTCTACCAATAGGGTCATGTATGTCATCATGTCCAGCAGGCCCTGCCAGTTGATAACCCATGACCCGGGAAAGCGGCTATGGTGGGAAACCATGAAGTAGGTCATAAAGTCGCCGGTTTGCCAGAAGTAGTTATCGATTTTCAGTATGACTGTCTGCCAGTAAATGACAAAGACCTGCAATCGGATCAGGGTAAGCCCGTATTGCGGCATGAATTCCGTGTCCGGTTGGGTGCCTTTTTTAAACAGAAGATTTCTGTGATTCCATTGGTTTCCCAGAGGAGAGAATAAGAGGATGAACCCCAAATTCATCAGGATAAAGTCCCAGCCTGCTGCCGAGATAGGCGCGCGTTGCATGACGGATAGCAGGAAGAGAAAAACGACTGCTAGCATTGGGCGAGCCCATTTCCCGCACCCAAGCAGAATGGTTGCAGATGCAGCGATCAGGAAACTGGCAGTAACAGCAAGCGGGGTGTCCAGTAGTGCATAGATCGATATATAAAAACCGG
>CALCSP010000624.1 GCA_937893785.1 uncultured Verrucomicrobiales bacterium | reverse complement strand
TTAATGCCGGTGAGGCAGTCTATAAGGCGGTCTGTAATGGTTGCCACCAGTCTAATGGTGCCGGGCAGGGACAAATTCCTCCTCTCGTCGATTCAGAATGGGTCACAGAGGGGACTGAGAGGCTTGCGCAAATCATCCTGAATGGACTCCGGGGACCGATCAAGGTCAACGGGGCTTCCTATGGTGCACAGGAAATGCCTGCTCAGAAAGGGGCACTCAATGACCTGAGGGTTGCTCAAGTGATGACGTATGTAAGGGCGAGGTTTGCAGGTGTTTCGGATACCATTGTGACCAAGGAAATGATTGAAGATGCCCGCAACCGTCATGGTGATAGGGCTACGCAATACACAGCGGGTGAATTGGCCGGGGCTGACGCGATGCTTCCCGGTGAGCAACCCGCCTGGATGAGCCCGGATGATGATTCGAGTGCATCTGATGATGAAGCTCCAGAGAGCAACGAAACCAATTAAGTTCACCAGTCGTATAATTTAAAGAAATCAACTATCCAATGGGGGCCGAAGTATCCACAGCAGAAGCCGCAGATGCGCATGCGCATGATGATCATCATCATGAGTTGCCTTTCTGGAAGAAGTACGTTTTTTCCACTGATCACAAGATCATCGGTTATCAATATGGCATCACGTCGCTGATCTTCCTTTTCGTCGGTTTTTACCTGATGATGGTGATGCGTTGGAGCATTGCTCACCCGGACAAAGAGTTGCCGGGTATCTTGGCGGCCTTTCTTAATAAGTCCTGGCTCAATGAGCAGGGAATGGTTACCGGCGACCTCTACAACATGTTTGGCGCTATGCACGGCACTATCATGGTGTTCCTTGGAATTGTGCCTCTGGCTTTTGGAGCATTCGGAAACTTTGTGACACCGTTGCAGATTGGTGCTCCAGACATGGCGTTCCCGCGTCTGAACATGGCAAGTTACTGGTTTTACCTAGCTGGTGGATTGGTAATGCTGGCCAGTTTTCTATTGCCATCCGGAGCAGCCGAAGCTGGATGGACGATGTATTCTCCGATTGCAACAACGGCGCAACTTGATGAACCTAACCTCTGGTGGACGGGGCAGACATTCTGGCTGCTCGGTATGGTTTTGCTGATTTCCTCATCACTTCTTGGTGCGGTGAATTTCATTACCACGATCATCAACTTGCGCTGTCGAGGAATGACTTGGATGCGCATGCCGTTTTTTGTCTGGGCCATGTTGGTGACAGGATTCCTTCTCTTGCTGGCATTTCCACCTCTCGAAGTGGCCGCAATCATGCAGTTGATGGACCGTCTGGCAGGCGCGAGTTTCTTTATCCCAACCGGTTTGAATTTCTCAGGAGCCGGTAGCGTTGATGCGGGTTTGCTGGATGTCGCCGGCGGGGGCTCTCCTCTACTTTACCAGCACCTCTTCTGGTTCTTGGCTCATCCCGAGGTTTATGTGCTGATTCTTCCTGCTATTGCCATTGTGGGTGAAATTCTCCCGAACAATGTTCGTCGACCTGTCTGGGGATACAAGTCCATGGTCTATGCAGTGATGGTGCTTGGTTTTCTGGCTTTTATCGTCTGGGCGCATCACATGTATCTGACAGGCATGGGAAGCGTGGTTTCCACCTTCTTCCAGGCAACCACGGTAATTATTTCCATACCCTCGGTGATTCTTTTAACCTGCCTGTTTATTTCACTGTGGGGTGGGTCGATTCGTTTTACGGTGCCAATGCTCTGGGCGCTTGCATTTCTTCCTATGTTTGGCTTTGGGGGACTGACAGGATTGCCCTTGGCCTTTAATCTCATCGATCTTCACCTACACGATACCTATTACGTAATTGCCCATTTCCATTATATTGTGGCACCGGGAACTATTTTTGGTCTTTTTGCAGGTATTTACTACTGGTTCCCGAAGGCAACTGGCAGAATGATGAGCAATAAACTCGGTCATCTGCATTTTTGGCCATCGCTCATTGCGATGAATGGGATATTCCTGCCCATGTTCTTTCAGGGGATGGGTGGATTCCATCGCCGTTGGTATGATGGAGGAGCGCAATATGACGAGATTACTAGCAGGGTGATTTTTGATGAAGGATCATTTTTTGCCAATCTTTTCAAGGATGGTCAGGCAATCGAGATGATTGATCTCAATGTGTTCATGACATTTTTCGTGTGGGTGCTGTGCATCGCTCAGTTTCCCTTTATCTTTAATTTCTTTTACAGCATCTTTAAGGGGAAAAAGGCTGATAGCGATAACCCCTGGCGTGCAACCACTCTGGAATGGGCAGCGCCCAACAGACCCCCGCATGGCAATTTTGTAACTGAGCCAATCGCTTACAGGGGGCCTTACGAATACAGCGTCGAGGGGCACGATACTGATTTTACACCGCAGTTCGAAAAGGGTAAGGACGGGCTCATTCTTGGGGAAGAGGATCCTGAATCCGCCCAGAAACAAGACGGTCATTAAATTTTATTTTCACCACTTTAACCCGCTACTGTAGAGGATGCAGATTCCCTTTGAAGTTAAACCCCGGCCTGATACAGGCCTCTGGAATGCCAAGCTGGGCATTTGGCTATTTTTGGCATCAGAGGTCATGTTGTTCGGCGGACTTTTTTCCGGATATATTTTCCTGCGACTGGGTGCGGCAGCGGAACCAGATTATTTCTGGCCAGAGGGAACCCTCAGTGTTCCGTTTGGTTTTGTGAACACCATCATCCTGATTCTCTCGTCGGTGTTCGTCGTTATTGCTTGGTTGTATGTCAAGTTGCGTGACTTCAGGAAGTTTCAGATATGGATGGGGCTTGTTGTCCTTTGTGCCTTGGTTTTCTTGATAAACAAGGGATTTGAATACAATTCCAAGTTTACGCATTATGGCATCAAGCTGACCGATAACTCCATTGTTGAGGGTTACGATATTGATGACACGATTATCTATGAGGGTATCAATGAAGTGGTTATTGATGTGCAGCGATTTAATGGTGAATTTCTCACTGTGCTGGAAGGAGAGAAGACTCCTGAGTTTCGTGAAATTGTTGACGGCAAACCAACAGGGGAACCCTTTAACTTGACTGTTAAAAAAGTTAAAGGAATCCAGGAGCGAATCAATGAAGGTTTGAGGAAGGCGCACCAGCAAGCATTGAATGCCGGAGAGGCTAAGGTGGACTGGTTGCCTGCGATGGGGGTTAAGCAGATCATTGTTGCTCCACT
>CALCSP010000623.1 GCA_937893785.1 uncultured Verrucomicrobiales bacterium | reverse complement strand
TTCCGGGGAGAGTTGCGAGAGGGAGACCTGCTTGGCAGCTTTCCGGTCATAGCGCGGGCCCCATTCGGTGCTATCCATGATAAAGGTGAAGCCATCGGCGTAAGTCAGTTCAACCCATGCCCACATTCCGGTGACATCCGGGTGTGATGGCGGAGCAAAGGCTTCGATGGTCACTGGGCTGGTATCATCCTTACCGTAAATCCACTGCTGGGGATCAAAATGGTGTTGGCCCATGTCACAAAGGCCACCGCCCTCGTAGTCCCAGTAGTTGCGGTGGGTGCCGCCAATACGTGGTGGCACAAAGGGCTTGAAGGGGCTTGGGCCACAGTAAAGATCCCAGTCGAGGTCTGCGGAAGGCGTCTGCGGGTCAAGGCCGGGCTTTCCACTCCAGTTGTGCAGCTTGAGTCCACCTTTCTTGATGTGCACACCCGGGTTGGGTTTGAGCAACCCACTGCGCATGATCTTGTGGATGGTCCGGCTGGTGCTGCTCTTGCTTGCCCCGAACCGGCCGAAGGTACCGATCTGGAACACCCTCTTGTAACGATCAAAAGCCTCAACTACGGCCCTGCCCTCGGCGATGAAGCGTGTCATCGGCTTTTCGCACAGGACATCCTTGCCTGCTTCTGCCGATGCAATGGAGATCAGTGCGTGCCAGTGCGGCGGAGTGGCAATGGCGACCAAATCCACATCGGGATTCTCCAGCAAGCGGCGAAAATCATTGTAGGTCTTAGCCTTGGGGTTTTTTCTTCTGGCAAATCCTTCGACTCGGGTTTTTTGCACATCACAGGCGGCTACCAGTTGGGTTGGCAGGCCGCGTACCATGCCTTCATAGGTTCCTGGGCCGCGTCCGCCGCAGCCGATGAGAGCGGCACCATAGGTTTCGCTGGGAGGAGTGTGGCCCTGGCCTCCGATCACGTGGCGCGGGACAATCTGAAATCCAGCTGCAGTGGCAGCGGAGGTCTTGAGGAATTTTCTGCGGTTGGTTTTCATGCCGATATTTTCTTTGGAATTAAATGGCTATAGATCAATTGAATCAGTTTCCAAGGTAAAGGTCACGCCCTTTTGCAAGGGCGGCGATTTTACGGTCGGCGACGCTGCGCTTGAGCATCCAGAAGCCGCAATCCGGGTTAATATAGCGGATGCGCTCTCCGCCAAGGGCTGTCTCAGCTTTCTCGATTGCGCTGGCGATTTCATCGGCACTCTCGATGTGGTTCACCTTGATGTCGACCACGCCAAGGCCGATTCCTAGCCGGGGATCAAGCTCCTTGAGTGCCTCGAGGTCATCATCTGGGCGGTGGGCAAGCTCAAGTACGAGGTGATCACAGTGAAGACTGTTGAGAAACTCAATGAGAGGCTTCCACTTGCCGGCCTGGATGGTCTGCCCGCCGTAGTTGCCAAAGCAGAAGTGCACTGCCGTTGACCCCTCAAAGGCATCCAGCACGCGGTTAATGGCTTCGGCAGCCAGTGGACCGTGTTCGGGGCTTCCCGGTATATTGGCTTCATCCACCTGCAGGCAGGAGCAGGGGCAGCCCTTAACCTGCTCAGCCAAGACATCGGCTACTGCCAGAGTGAGTTGCTCAAAGTCCCCATAGTGCAGGTCGAGTAGTGTGCGAGAGAGCATGTAGGGGCTGGTTACGGTGAACTTGAAGTCGCCACCGGCAACTGCTGCGGCACGGGAGCAATCCTCAATAAGGTTGAGCGATCCTCCGTTTAATGCCGAGCGGACTACCGCTGCGGGCTTGGCACGGAAACCCATTTCCTGCTTGGCGCGGAATGCCTCCGTGTCACTACGACCAATGGCATTGTCACATCCTCCCATGGGAGAAACGAAATACTCGATCATGCCATTGGTGTCGGGATGATTCACATCGAAGCGGTAAAGCTCGCCGTCGGTGGGCAAGTCAATGCCGGCGGCACGTTGCGTGTCGAAAATGACACGGGTGGCATCAATGACAGCCTGCTCGGAAGGCAGGGCGGATAACCAGTCAGGAACGGGATAAGACCCAACAGTGGTGGTAAGGATGCGTGGTTTGCTCATGAAGATAATAAAGGAGTTGATCAGGAAAGATCACGCTTGAATGCAGCGATGTGTTCAGGATCTGGTTTGCGGGTGTATAGGCTGACAAGAATAAAGACAATTACATTGAATGCC
>CALCSP010000622.1 GCA_937893785.1 uncultured Verrucomicrobiales bacterium | reverse complement strand
TTCTTGACAATATGGGGGACTTCGGATTTTCCTCACACAGTCATTCAACCCGCCGGTTTTTATCCGGTCACCATACCAATACGCGAGCAGCTTCCATTGATCAGTTGATTGCCGACAAGATTGGTGGAGACACTGCGATCCGTTCACTTGAGTTGACGACTGAGGGGTTGTTTGTCAATCAGATTGGCTGTAGTTACATTTCCTATGATGCGAAGGGGCAGGCAATTCCTCGTGAGAGTGACCCTCAACTTGTCTTTGACCGCGTTTTCAACAACCCGCTCCGCCGGTCGGATAAGCGTCAGGAAATGCGCAGTTTGCTGGATCGTGTCAACGAGGATGCAAAGTCACTTTCTCGACGCGCAGGCAATGAGGACAGGGAGACACTCGATCAGTATCTGACTGCCATCCGTGAGACAGAGAAGCGACTGGAAACCATGAAGCCGGGTCAAGAGCTGAAGAATGTGCCCGACAAGCTTGAGCGTCCCGGGCGATCCGTAAATATGGATGAGCAGGTCAACGCGATGATTGACACGATTGCATTGGCTCTGTGGACGGACTCAACTCGTTGTATCAGTTATATGCTGGGCAACAGCAACAGTAGGATGGTATTTGATTTTCTCGGCATTCATAAGCAGCATCATTACCTTTCACATTTCTTCCGTAATAACGGTAAAGGGAACCTTGAGGCGCTACTCAAGATCACTGAGTGGCACATGCAGAAGTTCGACAGGTTGCTGACCCGGATGAAGTCCTACAGTGATCACCATGGGACACTGCTTGATAATAGTGTTGTGTTATTCGGCTCAGGTATGGGTCACAGTGATAACCACACGGCAACCCGTATCCCGATCGTGCTTGCTGGCAAGGGGGGAGGCATGCTCAAGACCGGGCGCTATGTGCGTTATTCTGAGAATCAGCAACTCTCCCGGTTGCATCTTGCCTTGTTGCAGATGTTCGGGGTCGATGCCGCTAGTTTTGCCGGTAACAAGTCGGTGCTGCCTGGTCTTGATGGCTCGGATTTTGAACCATATAAGGAACGTGCCTTTGAGAGTTGGGTGAAACAAGAGGGCAAGTTGGTCGATATTCAAGGGCGACTACGTATGTCCGACAAGCTGGATGAGACTCGGGTTTTCTTTATTGATGTTGCAGGGCGCCCGCCTGTGCGCATGGAGTTGGCTTTCGGAGATTTCCACCGCCATAATGTGGCTTACCATGTGGGTACACCCGTTGTTCTTAAGGGGGAGGGGCAAGGATCCGGTGATGCTCTGGTTGTCAGAAAAATTCAGCAATTGAAGTCGCTCTTTGGTAAGAAACCCGGTGACGCCCCAGGCTAGCCCCTAAGGTTCGTTTACTTACCGAGCAGTTTGAGCACTTCCAGGTTGAGCGACTCGTAGGCGGCAGCCTTCACGATGCCGCTGGGTGGAAACAGGGGAATGGGATAACCCTCTATTGGCACGCAGGCATCACCAAAGGCGAGGCCGAGGTCGAGGCGATCTGGATAGTCAAGATGGGAGGCGAAATCGTTCCGTGGGTTTTCCGCAGTCATGAGCAGGACACGACTCTTCTTTGCCTTGAAAAGGTCATTCACCTTGGGGCTGAGTCCAAAATACCCGAGGCGGAGCACGAGGCCTCCTTGGGGCGCCTTGGTCTTGAAATTGTTCAGCTGGGACTCCACGTTTTCATGCACCTCGATATTGTCGGCCCAGGCTGAGTCGGAATATTTGCCAACGTAATGCATTACCATGTGGCCGCTGGAGGCCACCACGGTGCGTCTGCCGGCCTTGGTTTCAGTGGCAATTTTGTCAGCGAATCGGTGGATAGTTGGAAGTTGGGTGTTCTCCAAGGCCAGCAACTGGGAACGAATCCTGTCCAGAAAGGCCTTCCCCAAGGCCCCTTTAGGGATGGGATCGATGGAGAATTCCTTGTGGTATTTCACTTTGCGAAAGAAGCGATCAGACCAGTCGCGCCCATCCTCCATGGCCCAGCTCTTCCACATCGTGGGCATGCGTCCCTTACGGGTATGGGCGGCAATGGTCTCGGCCATCCAGACCCATCCCGATACGGCCCCAACGACATGGTTCAGCTTACCGGGATCACGATCTTTTGGCTCGGTCTTCAGGTCCACCCAGGCATCACAGGCTTTGGCATGTTTGGCCAGTAGGGGATTGTTCCTGGAGCCGAATCCGAGGACAAATTGGCCAGCTTCCTTGAATTGCTGTAGGCGCTTCAAGTCGTTGGGTTTTGGGTTGGCATCCCATGCTACTACCGCTAAATCCTGTGCCTTTTCGGCCTTGGTTCGCAGTTTCTTGTCCTTCCATGGCCGATCGAAACCAATGTGCATGAGGCCGCCACTGCGTCCAATCAACTCCTGTTCTAAGGTGGCTCCAAGCCAGTGGAAGCCGATCAGGCCACCGCGATCGTAACGCTGCGCTGCCATTTCGCCAAGCTTCGTAAACTGGGAAAGGTTCTCTTCGATGCGATCGAGGTGTTGGTGAATGGAGCGCAGGTATTTTTCGGCGGGTCCGGCAGCCGGCGGCTCTTTACGAAAGGCATCGATCTTGAGCAAGGTGAAGGGATAGATGATGGTTGCGTAGAGGGTGTTGTCACGGGTGGCGATCAGCGCCATGTGGTTATGCAACGGCGTCATGGTGCCATCGGGCAAGGTATGGTAGCCATGGCTCCAGGGCGGCTTTTTTCCGTTGGTTGGCTGAAAATCGAAGAAGTCGGGATTCTTGACCGCGAGGACTCCTAGATCCTGGTGGCGGCGCTTCTTGGGGTCGTAGCGGCAGAGGTGATGCAACTTGCCCTTGCCGAATCCAGAGGTGTTCTGCACGCTGATCAAGACATAGATCCTGCCGTCCGGGGCGATGGTCAACGCACTGCGGGAGTCAGGGCGCTCTCCTTTCAACATGAGGCCGTGGTTGGCGCCCTTGGCCTTTTTTCCCTTGGAGGAAAGATCAATGGAAAGGAGGTGGGCATCGTTCATCAAAATGAGCCAGGCAGTGCGTCCGTCGGCATCCAAGTTCCAAGTCGGTATGGAAGAACGACTCTCTCGCATGAAGGTTTTGCCGCCGATCTCGATGGGGCGTTGGGTAACCTTTTTTGTGGCCGGGTCGTAGGTTGCCAACTGAAAATCCTTGGTCAGTGTGTGCGCTTTGCCCTCGGCATCCATTAAGGTGGTAGCGTAGGGAGTGAGCATGGGGCCCAGTTCCTTGAATTTCTTGGTTGCGATGTCGTAGAGCATCCAGTGCTGATCCTCGCAGGTTACGACGTAGATCAGGCCACGCGACTCGTCGGCCACAACATCGGCGATCCCCTGCTTCTTGTAAGGCATGCCCAGGTTTTTGGCAGTATCGTTTCGCGGATCATAGGTGATCAGGTAGCCCCCGGGATACTCCGACTTGTCCCCCTTCTTGGCATAGCCTTGCTTTGTTCCGGCATAAATGATTCCGCTTGGCCCTACATAGTTTCGGGTGTGAAACTTGGCCTGGGCGGCGTAGCCCTTAGCGGTCAAGCCGCA
>CALCSP010000621.1 GCA_937893785.1 uncultured Verrucomicrobiales bacterium | reverse complement strand
TCTTGACAATCATGATCAAGTTGAATCAGTTGCTTATGCCGGACTAGAAAGCAGTCCATGGCATGCAAGAGCCAAGGAACTAACAGGGGGCAAAGGCTTCGGCGCCATACCTGCCTTCAATATAAAGGGCGGCTTAGAATCAGGGAAAAAATTCGTTGAAGGATTAGAGCTTCACAGTCACGTAGCGAACATTGGAGATGTAAGAAGTCTGGTTATTCACCCAGCCTCAACAACTCACAGCCAGCTTACTCCAGAGGAGCAAGCAGATACTGGTGTGTATCCAGGCCTAATTCGATTGTCAGTTGGTATTGAACACATCGACGATATTATCGCTGACCTTGATAAAGGATTTGCAGCAGCAGTATAAAAAAGATACTTGGCAGTTTCGGCTGTCAAGTATCTTCCACAATAGGTCTGAAATTTCTAACTACCACTGTCGCTACATAGCAGAGACATGCCAATGATGTGAGTGCGATCGTGTTTGATGCTCCCAGATCAAAACCAGTTGAGCTGGCAAGCAAACCCATTAATAAGGTGCCAATAGGCACCAGCCCTGCCCAAGCAATATTAAACAGGGACATAACTCGACCTCTGAACTCCTCTGACACAAGTTCTTGAATTACGACCTGAAGGGTCGTGAACGAAGCAATATAGAAAAAGCCCACCAAGACCTGAAGAATTATTGCTAGCTCAAAATTAGTGACACGTGAAAAACCAAGCAAAAGCAAACAATAAGGTATCGCAAACACAGATCCACGTTTCAAAGTTGATGAAGCAGTAAAACTTCCAGCAGCTAAAGCCCCAATGAGCGCACCCAACCCGGTAGCCGCTCCCAACCAAGCAAAATAACTACTCGGTTTACCTAAACTATTCTCTGTGAAAGAAGGCGATAGTGCAACATGTGATACTCCAAAAACACTTATAAAGCCCACCAATAATAAAGCCTGCCAAGCATCGCCTCGCTCTCGAGCATGACTAATCCCATCTAGCAAACTTTGTTTGACAGGCACTCGCTCCTTCTCCAGTTCATACGGAAGAAGTGTGATCCCAGAGGCTACGATTAACGCAAGTGCAAGGCCAATACTATACAAAGACCATGAAATCTCATATAAATTGCCACTTACTAAGGGCGCGCAAAGAGCAGGGCCTAGAACCCTGCTGGCATTTGATGCCATAGCTTGCAAGGAAATAGCGCTTGCCAAGTCTCCAGGTGGAACAGTATTTGCAGTTACTGCCTGAACAACCGGACTCAAAACAGCCATAACAAGCCCGACGAGAAATGAAGTCAAAAGTAAGATAGCAGGCGAAATTGCGTCAACTGCAACCAAGAAAACCTGAATACCTGAAACAACAATTAGCGCTGCATAAGAACCAAGCAGTAGCTTCTTGCGATCAAAGCGATCAGCAAGAAGTCCGCCTAATGGGCCAAAAAAGAGAACAGGAAGAAAAGTCACCACGAAAAGCATTGAGACCCACAATTCATCCTTTGTGAGATCAGACATAAGTGCCTGATACGAAATGTGCGAAAACCAAAACCCAATCTGCGCCGCAATAGACCCCACATAAAACTTACGGAATTCTCTATGTTGAAAGGCACGAAATGCGGTTAATTTCGCATTATTTCCGAGGAATGACACCCTCTAACACTAGTGAAACAAATAGACAATAATGTTCCTAAGGGTTGAAAACGTTTGTAATGCTTCTCCTAGATTTAGAAGCGACATTGTTCTTGTCAATTAGGGTATTAGTCTTAGAGTGTGAATCTTCAATGGGCCCTACCACGATCGCTGCTCTTATTACTCTCTTTGCTATTGCTTACATCATGCTCGGATCCAGTGATACCACTTGCAGAACTCCCACCCGAGCCATCACCTCTTGAATCACAACCACCGGCAGTGACGAGTAATGACATGAATCTACCTACTCAAGAAATGGAACCTGGATTAACGGATACATCCATTCGCATAGCAGTCATTGCAGATGGGCCAAATGAATATCTCAACGACTCAGAGGGCTTAAGCGTTTGGCAATCAGTAGAAGCATGGGCTGAATCAGTAAACCGCTCAACTAAATTAGCGGGAAGAGAAGTAATTGTTGAAAGGATAGATTCCGCCACCTTTCGCCACGTTGAGGCAGTCAATGCTGTTTGCGAAGGGAACTTCTTCGCTCTTGTCGGCTCACACGCGGTAAATGACTCCGATGGATTAAATTTACTACAGTCTCCAGAGTGCTTACTACCTGATTTTCCAGCTACGACATTTTCACTACGAAGGCTCTACTCTGGACAAACGTATCAGTCCAATCCAATTGCAGGAGTTACTAGTAATGCGGGATGGGCATCCTATTTCGGACAAAGTAACCCAGCGGCAATCGAAAGTGTAGCTACCCTTCTTCCCGAACTACCTTCGATTGTTCTCGCCGGTGAGAGATTATTAGAATCAGCCACTGCTCAAGGACTCAAGTTTTCTCATAGCCCAATATATGAAATTGAAACCGATTTCCAGTCTGAAGCCGAAGCCTTGCTCCAATCAGAAAGCGACTCCCTTGTCTGGGTTACAAGCGGAAGAGAGCTAATACGGTTTTTGGATACTTTGCAGGATGTGAACCCCGAAAAGTCTTTCGGCTTCATCAGTTGCGGGCAAAAGTGTTATACCCCAGATTGGGTAGCATCTGCAGGTGAATCAGGTCAAGGAGTTTCGGTTTGGTTACCGCACCTTCCAATAGAGGAAGCAGAATTAAACGATGAATTATTGAGATATTTATTTTTTATGAACCTAGCTCATGGAGCTGACTCCAAACCTACAGCCGCCGGCATAGCGGCTTGGAGTGCCGCTTTGCTATTCGAAGAAGCTGTTTCTCGATCAGTTGGAACGAACTCTGCATCATACAAACCTGAAAATCTCAGCCAAGAGGGTGTCCTCGCAGCCGCGCAAAGTATTACTTTCTGGGATGCCCGCGGTCTTCACGGGATTTCTAACCCAGCTGATGCCATTCCATCCTCATGTTTTGTAATAATGACTTTAGATGACGGCCTATGGAAAAGAGAATTCCCTCCTCGGCCCGGAGAATTAAGTTGCGAAGATGAGAATCTCGTAGAGTTGAAAGCAACTACCAATCTTGAAGAGGTTGAAGAGGAATTAGAAAGCCCGGAGTGACCTTAATTGAGGCTACCCGAATTTGGGTGCCGCAAAAGCAGGAATTCCTGTGTCTTCTCCATTGAATAGTTCATCCTTAAGCTCATCAATCTGGTTGATAGAGAGTTTTTGGGCGTTTAATTTAATGTGATTAATATGTGACCAGCTCCGCATCCACCAGACACCACTACCGCCTACGATGAATGCTTGCCCATTTACATCCTTCGCCTCATCTGTGCATAACCAAACGACGAAGGGAGAAACATTCGCAGGATCATAGACATCAAATTGATCTTTACTTTCTGGTGCAGCCATTGACTGTATGTAGTCAGTCAGTCCTGTTCGCGCTCGCGGAGCGACAACATTAGTCGTGACTCCATATTTTGCTAACTCTCTTCCAAGGGTGAGAGAAAGAGTAAGGATTCCACCTTTAGCCGACGCGTAATTTGATTGAGCCGGCCCACCAAATAGTCCTGATTCACTTGTAGTGTGGATCATTCTTCGAGCAGAATCCTTACCTGCTTTAGATTGATTTCTCCAGTAAATAGCTGCTGCTCGAGCGCAAACAAAATGCCCCTTTAAATGAACGGCAATCACTTCATCAAATTCCTGCTCACTCATTGAGAAACTCATAGCATCTCGCAGTATTCCAGCGTTATTTATCAAAATATGAAGATCACCAAAGTTGTCAAGTGCTGTTGTGACTAAG
>CALCSP010000620.1 GCA_937893785.1 uncultured Verrucomicrobiales bacterium | reverse complement strand
TTGGGATGTTTTGGCCTCTTTGAGTATTGCGGGTAAAAACGTTTTTCTTTCATTACCTTCACCGATCATGAAAGGTTCATTTGGATCGGCATTTTCATCTGCTCCAGAAATAAAGTTTGCCCCTGTGAACATGATCAAGCCACCCCCGCGTTCTGTAAATCCATGCAGTCTTTCAACCGTTGAAGGATCAGGATTGGCATGGTTTGCAAGCACGATAATATCAAAATCATCAAGACGTTCCTCCTGGGGAAGATCGAGGGCGTTAATCTGGGTAACCTCCATCGCTGCCTCAGGGGCGGAGTTTTTAAGGCGAAGGGCACGCACTGCATAATAGACTGAACTGCGTAGGTTTGTACCTATTTCACCTGATGAGTTGCCATTTACGCAAAGTATCCTTACAGAGTCCTTGATATTGACCACAGCAAATCGGCTATTGTCTGCGTCAAGATCATCCCCGTTGGACATTAATCTTGCTTCCAAGCTCAAATCACCGGGATTGTCAAAGTTCACAAAGTAGGGAATGACACGTGAGTCGCCGGGGTTGATCTGGCCAACCTCCTGCTTCCTAGTTCTTTTGCCTCCAACCCAGAATTCAATGCTTGCTCCATTGGCAACTTCACGCCCGTGGTTTTTCACGATGGCTTCAAAGCGGGCAACTCCTGAGCTTTGCAACGGTCCGGACGCATAATTTAGGCTGCTAATGCTGAGGTTTTCCTCACCTTCACCATCGGTAGATACGGGCAGAACAAAGAACCGGGATTCATTGGTCATTTTCCTTAAGCTTTCCTGAGAGGTTCCTGAAAGAGTGCTCCAGTCATCTTCTTGGGCATCAGTAATGAGGTAAACCTCTCGCGTTCCGGATTCCAGTTCGTTGGCGAGCTCAGCCAGCAGGTTGACATTCGAGTCTAGAGACAGTGGGTATGGGGAAGGCTTTGTAGTCTCTCTGGAAAGAAGGTTTTTTATCTTTTCAGGCTCGTAGTCGGCGGCGCGGGCAATGTATTCCGGATTTCGACTCAGTAGCACAACAGTTACGGGATCTCCCTCGCGGGCGGTGCTCAAAACCTGTTCGGCTTTTGTGAGGGCTTTCTCAAAGCGTGAGTGTTCCCCGTGCCCCATGCTCAGTGAGGCATCAATAGCCACTACCATTCCCACATGTTTCTCTCCAAGCCATTTAGACGCTCCGGAATTTAGTATCGGGCGCAAGAGGGCTGCGGCAATCAACAGCATTGCAAGGCAGCGAAGGGCAAGTACAAGAAAGTCTTCAATCTTGATTTGTCCGGAACGCATGACGAGCGCTTTGCGTAAAAGCTCCATGGCAGCCCATTGGGTTTCTTTGCGGTTCTTGCGGTAGAGCAAATGGATGATAATTGGCACTGCGACGCCAATCAGGCCGAGTGTTCCCCAGAGTGCTAATGAGTTTAAGGGTACCATCTGGATTAATTTTCGACTGGTTGAGTTTGTGGTTGAGTGGAGGTTTGTGTCATGGCAATAAGGTGCGCATTACGCCAGTCGACATTGCAGGGAAAGTTAACTGGATCCTGAAAGTGGACTGAAAGCTTGAGCGTTGCACCTGCCTTCAGTGGGACATCTACGGTCAGTGGCTTATCATTTGGCTTGATGATGCCTGTCACCTCGACATTTCCAGATGATGCTGAAATGTTGGCAACGCCTCGATTGGTAGTTGATGGGCAGGCGGTTGCCCGAAAGCGCAACTCTTCACTTCCAAGTTCAGGAACCTGATAGGTGATTTCAGAGTTGGGAGCGATTCTCAGGGAATGGGTAGATGTAAGTGCATCAATAATTTGCTGAGGTGGGGGAGGGGGCAGAAGTGGTCCAGTTGATTTCAGTGATTGAGCCTTCAGATCTGATATCCAGGTGACATTGGCGAGTCTTCGACGCAAGCTGAGGATTTTATCTATCCCGAACTTGAGTTCGCCAAGTATCTTGTGCTCCATAATCAACTGATTGCCTGCGATACTCGTCTTGCCGATCAACTTGCTGCCATCCGTCAGGGACAACTCATCACCTTCTGCAGGGCTATCCGTATCCGTCTTGGCAAGGATATGGCTCAATACAGCTGCACGGGGAATAGGAACCACACCTAGTGAGCAGTTAATGGCAATGTCATTGGGGCGGATCCATACGAGGGTTCCCGCGAGAGGTTCACCATTTTCCCTGTACATGGTTCCGGGGTCGCCTTCACGAATCCCGGTTTTCCAGTGATTGAAGTGGAGACTGGATACTTGGTCCAGTGCCACACTCTGCCTACCAAGATGTGGACTGTTTAATGTGACTTGCTTGTTTTCAAGGCTCTGTATTTGCCCGAACCACTGCTCACCGTTTTTCAGAATCAGCGCATCTGCTAAATGGGTGGTGGATCCGCTGGTAATCGTTTTTGTGTTTTCAGTGGCCCATAAAAGGGTGTTGCTGAAACTGATTCGATTTCCTTGATTGTCCAATATTCCCCCATCGCCGAGTTTGAAGGGCCCATTAAATCGCTTGGCGCTGTCCAGTGATTGCAGAAAACCAATCCCTTTATCGATCCTTACAGGCGGAGTCCTGATGATTTTTTTGACAGCGTCGAAATGCGAACTCTGCACGACATGATCAATATTGATATGCCCCAATATTCCCTCTGCCTGGTCGATCACCTGAAATTGTGCCTGTTTACCTGAAAATTCGGCGACATCAAAAGCCACAAGTTCCAGTTGGTCGTTGTTTTCACCGCTCACGCTCCGAACGACCTCGCCATCAACAAGCAGATTAGCGGAGAGAGTTTCCGGCGAGGATCCGCCACTAAGAAGAAACTTGATGACCGGTCGGCTGATCTGAAACTCGGGACTGGTGATTTTTCCGGTCGAACTGAGTTTTTCGGAGAAGCTCGTCAAGAACCATCTGCCAGCGAAGCGACCGGCACGAGTTCGCATTTGCTCAGTGCCTTGGCGAAAATCCCGATTAAAGCATTCCCCTTCAAAGGCCCATCCCCAACTGCGCATTTTTGCAATTTCCCTTTCTTCAAAGTCGGCAATGAGCAGATCACCGTTACGCAACTGTTTGGAAATGGGGTTTTCCACCTGCTGTCCAAAAGACAATCCTGCCAAGGCAATTGGCAAGATCGCAATGATCTGAAGATACGGTTGCATATCTCTTCGGTTAACGAGCTTTTGCCAAAGCGCTTCGTTGCAAAAGATAGTTGGAAATAGTGAGCTCAACAGGGTCACTGGTATTGACCATGACATAGTCCACTTCGGCTCTGTCACAGGCACTTTTTATCTCTCGAACGAATTCCTCGAATTCCTTAAGGTAGTTCTCACGGACTCTGGCCGGTTGAGTGACAAGCTCCCCTTCTCCTTCTAGCCCGACAAATTTCCACATTCCATTGAGCGGAAATTCAATTTCATAACGGTCAAGGACGTGGAAAAGGACTACGTTGTGCCCCCCGAAGCGAAGATGGTTTAGACCACTAATGAACTCCTCAGTATTATCAAAGAGGTCACTAAAGAGCATCACGAATCCGCGTTGAGACATTCGGTTTGCGAATTCATGCAATACTGCCCCAACGTTTGTGCGAGGCTGAGGCTCTAGTTTCTCCATTTCACCTGAAATATCAGTCAGGATCCCCAGATTGCTTTTTGGCTGGATATAGTTCTGCAACGCACCATCAAACATGCCCACGCCAACCGAGTCGCCCTGGTCGACCGTCAGGTAGGCCATGCTGGCAGCAAGATACTTGGCATATTCAAGCTTGCTAATCTTGCCTGATCCATAAGTCATAGACTCGCTGCCGTCGACTAGCAGGTTGGCCACAAAGTTGGTCTCGGCATCAAACTGCTTGATGTAATAACGGTTAAAGCGTGCGTATGCTTTCCAGTCAATCTGGCGCACTTCATCACCCGGGACGTATTGGCGGTAGGCAGTAAATTCACTACTGATACCGCGTACCGGGCTGCGATGCAGTCCGATGCGCAAGCCTTCAACGACCTGCCTGGCGACAATTTCCAGAGACCCTATACTTGAGAGAATCTCGGGGTCGAGATACTTGGCGTTTTGTTTAGGCTGCGCCATCGTAGAGTTCTTTACCTGCAGATGTGTCCTTGATCAGCCTGCTGATGATTTCATCAGTATCGATGCCCTCGGATTGTGCAGCAAAGTTAAGGCCCATACGGTGGCGAAGAACAGGCTGTGCTAAGGCCTGTATGTCTTCGGTGGAGACATTGAATCTGCCGCGCAGGATTGCACGTGCTTTTGCTCCGGTGATAAGGTTGAGACAAGCACGCGGGCCGCATCCCCATGAGACGTAGTCCTTAATAAAGTCAGGTGAGCTGTCTTCGTCCGGGCGTGTTGCGCGAACCAGTGTGGCAACATACTGGAAAAAGTGCTCAGCACATCCAACCCTTGAAACAAGATCCTGCATGGCGATGATGTCATTCTTTTTAAGGACTGCTTTGAGTTTGGATTGTACATTGCCTGTAACAGAGCGCATGATGTCCACCTCCTCTTCAAGGCTTGGGTAACCCACGTTGATCTTAAACATAAATCGGTCCAGCTGTGCCTCGGGAAGTGAGTAAGTGCCTTCCTGTTCAAGTGGGTTTTGAGTGGCTAGCACAAAGAAAGGTGGATCGAGCTGGAAGTTCTCCCCGGCAGCAGAAACCATCTTTTCCTGCATCGCTTCCAGCAGGGCTGCTTGTGTCTTGGGAGGTGTCCGGTTGATCTCGTCAGCAAGCACCATGTTGGCAAAGATAGGGCCTTTACTGAACTGGAAATGACGGCGACCGGTTTCCGGATCATCCTGCAGAACTTCAGACCCGGTAATATCTGAAGGCATAAGGTCAGGGGTGAACTGGATTCGTTTGAAGGTCAGTGAAAGACATTCTGCGATTGAACTGACTAGCAGTGTCTTGGCCAGTCCCGGAACCCCTTCAAGGAGCGCGTGACCACGGGAAAAGATAGCAATCAGCGTTTCATCGATTACCTGATCCATTCCCACGATGTTTTTTCGCAATTCGCCAATAAGCTGTTCGCGGGCTTCACCGAGTTTCTTTACCGCGGCGACGTCCCCGCTTTTGGAACTGGCAGCCTTTTTACGTGCTGTTTTTTTTGTGGCAGCTTTTTTACTCATGAGAGGTCGTTTGTTTATTCGTATTTAGATATATAGTGGAAGCCTCAAATATGGAGGTTTATTAATGATCCATTAATTGAAGCTATATTGCTTACAAGGCACCTTTTCTCACAAGCATTTTCGTATTCCTCCCAAAAAAAAAGACGCGCCGTTTCCGGCGCGTCTTCCGTGAGTTATGAGCTTTAATGGTATTTATAGCTTTGTAAGACTACATCATGCCACCCATGCCACCCATGCCATGGTCGTGACCATGACCGGCATCTGGCTCTTCCTTTTCAGGAAGATCAGTGATCAGGCACTCGGTAGTCAGCAGGAGGCCTGCAATCGATGCCGCATTCTGGAGTGCAGAACGCGTAACTTTAGCAGGATCAACGACTCCCTTGGCAACAAGATCTTCGTATTTGTCAGTTGCGACGTTGTAGCCCTTAGCTCCTGACTTTACGTTTTCAACAATCAGGGCGCCTTCACGACCGGCATTACTGGCCAATTGGCGAAGTGGAGCCTCGATGGCACGTGATACGATCTCGACGCCGGTTGCCTCATCACCCTTAAGCTTAAGCTTATCGAGTGATTTCTGTGCGCGAACCAGGGCGGTGCCACCACCAGGAACAATCCCTTCCTCAACGGCAGCCCGTGTTGCGTGCAGAGCATCCTCAACGCGTGCCTTCTTTTCCTTCATTTCGGTTTCAGTAGCAGCTCCAACATTGATAACAGCAACACCACCAGCTAGTTTCGCAAGTCTCTCCTGGAGCTTCTCACGGTCGTAGTCCGATGTGGTTTCTTCTATCTGGCGGCGGATCTGGCCGATGCGCCCGTTCATGTCTTTGGCTTTGCCCGCTCCATCAATGATGGTTGTGTCCTCTTTGCCGATGGAGACGCGCTTGGCTGAACCAAGGTCCTTCACCTCGACGTTCTCGAGCTTAATGCCGAGATCCTCAGTGATCACTCTGCCGCCCGTCAGGACTGCAATGTCTTCAAGCATTGCCTTGCGGCGATCTCCAAAACCAGGAGCTTTTACCGCAGAAGCATTTAGTGTACCGCGTAGCTTGTTTACCACGAGTGTTGCAAGTGCTTCACCTTCAATGTCCTCAGCAATAATAAGCAAGGGCTTTCCGGATTTGGCTACTTTCTCGAGAAGGGGCAGCATATCTTTGAGATTGCTGATTTTCTTCTCATGAATAAGGATCAGTGGGCTTTCCAAGTCGCACACCATGGCATCGGAGTCGGTGACGAAGTATGGAGAGAGGTATCCTTTGTCAAACTGCATACCCTCAACGACGTCCAGAGTCGTTTCGATGCTCTTGGCTTCCTCAACAGTAATGGTTCCGTCCTTGCCGACCTTGTCCATCGCCTTGGCAATGATTTGACCGATCTCGGTGTCCCAGTTAGCCGAAACGGTGGCCACCTGTGCAATTTCCTTAGTACTGTTGACTCTCTTGGAGATTTTCGCCAATTCAGAAACCAGTGCTTCGGAGGCTTTAAGAATACCCCTTTGCAGGGAAATCGGGTTTGCACCTGCAGTGACGTTTCTCAGACCTTCTTTATAGATGGACTCTGCGAGAACAGTTGCCGTTGTGGTGCCGTCTCCGGCAATATCAGAAGTCTTGCTGGAGACCTCACGGATGAGCTGGGCGCCCATGTTTTCATAGGGGCATTCAAGCTCGATTTCCTTAGCAACGGTAACACCGTCCTTGGTGATAGTTGGAGAACCGAATTTCTTGTCGAGAATGACATTGCGTCCAGCTGGTCCAAGTGTGCTTTTGACCGCGCGGGCCAGTCTTTCCACACCGCGCAGGAGTCCCTGGCGTGCGGCTTCGTCGAATAGCAGTTGTTTAGCCATTGTTGTTATCTGTGTAAGTAGTAATTGTTGATCAGTTTGAGTTATCCGATGACAGCGAGAATGTCGCTTTCATTTACAATGAGAAGTTCCTTGCCATCTATCTTGACATCAGTGCCCCCATACTTGGAGATAAGCACCTTGTCTTTCTTTTTCACGGTAAAGGCAATGTCATTCCCGTTTTCATCTTTGCCTCCGGTGCCGAGAGAGATCACCTCAGCTTCCTGAGGCTTTTCCTTCGCACTGTCGGGGATAATAATGCCCCCGGAGGACTCTTCTTCCTCATCGAGGCGTTTGACGAGGACACGAGGTCCAAGCGGTTGGATTTTAGTAGCCATGTTTAATCAGTTAGTCTGTTAGAGTTTGTTTTTTATTTTGGTTAGGTGATTTCCGCATGATCGCGGATTGTTCTTCTTGGTCTCGGTTCCCATTGTGTTGGTAACCGGGAATTGTTTTTGGTTTACTTGTCTTCTTCAACCACTTCAGCCTCGACTACTTTTCCCTTCGCGGCTTTTGGTTCATCCGCATCCTGTTCCGTTTCCGGACTGCTGCTTGTTGTTGTTTCGCCAGCTGTTTCCGTGTAAAGCTTTTGCGCCAAAGGCATAAATGTGTTCTGGAGTTGTTCCTGAGCCTGCTTAATACCCTCAGCATCGCCTTTTTCGATTGCTTCCCGAACCTTGGCGATTTCCTCCTCTACGGATTTCTTTTCGGATTCCTCAAATTTGTCTGCATTCTCCTTAAGCTGTTTCTCGCACTCGTGAGCTAGTGATTCTGCCTGATTTCTCAGTTCCACGGACTCTTTGCGCTTTTTGTCATCCTCGGCATGTTGCTCTGCTTCCTGCTTAGCCTTTTCAATGTCTTCATCACTAAGGCCACTGGATCCCTCGATGGAGATTTTCTGCTCTTTGCCGGTTCCCTTATCCTTTGCAGAGACATTGAGGATGCCGTTGGCATCTATATCGAAGACGACTTCAATCTGAGGAGTTCCTCTTGGTGCAGGCGGGATTCCGTCCAGCCTAAAGTTGCCCAGAGTCTTGTTGTCTGCAAACATTGGGCGTTCCCCCTGACAGATGCGAATATCCACGGCGGGCTGGTTGTCGGATGCCGTTGAGAAGATATTGGTTACCTTTTTCGGGATTGTGGTGTTGCG
>CALCSP010000619.1 GCA_937893785.1 uncultured Verrucomicrobiales bacterium | reverse complement strand
TAAGGAACCGCTCAAAAATGAGCCCGAAGCGAATCGGGTCCAGATCGGTAATTCCTAGACAGTATGCGACCAAAGAACCTGCCGCCGAACCGCGCCCCGGCCCTACAGGGATATGATGGTCCCTTGCCCACTTTATAAAGTCCCATGTAATGAGGAAGTAAGAGACAAACCCCATCCGCTCCATAATCCCAATTTCATAATCCAGTCGCTTGCGTAATTCAGCATCACTGGAAGCTCTCTCTTCCCCGTAACGCGCGGTCAAACCCTCCTCGCATAAATTTCGGAAATACACTTCCTTTGAGTTTTCCCCGGGCACATTATATTCCGGATATCGCTCAGAGCTTGTGGCATCAAGTTGCATCTCAAAATCCACCTTCTCGGCAATCTCAAGGGTATTGTCACAGGCCACCGGAATCTCTCGAAACAATTGGCGCATCTCCCGAGCTGTCTTGAAATACACCTCTGGTGAATAACGCATCCGGTTTTCATCAAGCACCATGCTGTTGGTGCCGATGCAGATCAATGCATCGTGCGCCTCATGGTCAGATTTTTCGAGAAAATGAACATCGTTTGCAGCCACTGGCTGAAGTCCAAATTCACCACAAAATTCCAAAAGTTGGCGATTGCATTTCTGTTGTTGCTGCATGCCATGGTCATGCATTTCAAGGTAGAAATCCTCCTTGCCGTATATGTCGACAAATTCCCCAAGCTTCTCACGCGCAATATCAACTTGCTCCTGCTGTATCCAATAATTGATTTCCCCATTAATGCAGCCGCTCAGGCATATTATTCCGCCCGAATGTTTGTCCAATGCCTCCTTATCAACGCGCGGTTTGTAATATTGACCTTCAAGGTGAGCCAATGACACAAGCTTAACCAAGTTCTCATATCCGTGCTGATCCTTTGCAAGAAGGGTAAGATGATGAGCATTTGGCATGCCTGGCACTTTTTTCTTTTCCGTCATCGCGCCCGGAGCCAGATAGACCTCACAGCCGATGATTGGTTTCACGCCCGCCTTGACTGCCTGCTTATAAAAATCAATAGCACCATACAGATTGCCGTGATCGGTCATGGCAACCGCTGGCATTTTGCACCGCTTGACCTTGTTCATCAACGCAGATGGACGCACAGCACCATCGAGTGTCGAATACTCGGTGTGAAGGTGAAGATGAACAAACGAATCAGGCATAATAGGACAAAGACCGCGTGCTCACACACAGACAGGTAATGATGGTCCTGCCTATTCTACTAATTAGACAGCGGCAAAGGTTCAAGAACCTTCGCCCCAAAGAGTCCATTTTTTATCGCCCACTCTCCTCTAAGGACAGTCGCTAAAATCCGTGAAACGCAATAATTTAGTCAAACCACAGCGTGTTTGCCTTAAAAAGCACCAAGAAAGCCCTTTATGCGCTGCTTTGGCATTCTTCAATAATTTCTTTTCGGTTTGGCACAGGATTAGCTGTATAGTGAAAGACAAAGAATCTAATCCACCAAAAGTCCAGACAGTTTAACTCTTTGTGGGCAAACAGTGAAGTGGACCGCCACAACAATAAATCTGAAACACAGGAAAAATGAAGAAAATTGAAGCTATCATCAAACCATTTAAGTTAGAAGACGTTAAAGAAGCGCTTTCCGAAATTGGCATTCAGGGCATGACTGTCACGGAAGTAAAGGGCTTTGGACGCCAAAAAGGCCATACTGAAATATATCGTGGCAGTGAATACACGGTAGATTTCCTACCAAAGGTAAAACTTGAGATCGTTGTTGATGATGCACAGGCTGGGGAAGTCGTTGACAAGATCGTTGATACCGCCAATACCGGAAAAATTGGTGATGGTAAGGTATTCGTATCGCCTATCGAGGAAGTTGTCAGGATCCGGACCGGAGAAAAGGGTCCAGAAGCCGTGTCGGTAAGTTAATCAATAAATAACACCACAGCTGTAAGCTTTCTTAGAAGCGCCGCCTGGAAATCTGGGCGGCGCTTTTTCTTGCACGCAGTATTCCTGCCCTGAAGAAACAGATAGCTGCACAAATACCAATTCTCCTGTCGTGCTTTATTTGCCTTCGCTCTTTCTAGGAGCAATAATCACGCACAGCATGCAAAGTCTGCCAGAATT
>CALCSP010000618.1 GCA_937893785.1 uncultured Verrucomicrobiales bacterium | reverse complement strand
TGAGTCTGTAAAATAGATCTTCCCGGAATGTTCCTTCCTCGACGGCTTTTTCCAGATCTTTGTTGGTGGCAGCTAGGATACGTACATCTGCATGGAGTGCATCATTGCCGCCAACTCGCGAAAATTCCCCTGATTGAAGCACGCGCAATACCTTACTTTGAGTCTGGATTGGCATGTCGCCAATCTCATCTAGAAAAAGAGTGCCGCCATCACACTGCTCAAAGCGCCCTTTACGCAGGCTTGTTGCTCCGGTGAAGGCACCCTTTTCGTGGCCGAATAATTCAGACTCGAGCAGGTTCTCGGGTATTGCTGCACAGTTTATCGTCACATGTTCGTTTCCTGAACGACGACTGAAGTTGTGTATCGCTCCGGCAACTACCTCTTTACCGGATCCGCTTTCCCCAGTTATCAGAACCGGGGCATCTCCCCGTGATGCTCGTCCAACCATCTTGAAAACCTCCTGCATGGCCGGAGAGTCACCGATAATTGTTTCGCGTGGATTTTCTCCACTTGATGTGGCTGCATTGTCGGTTGGAGTAGAACTGACGATGTCTCCTGCCTTGAGGGCTTCCTCAACGACAGGGCGCAGATCGTATGGCAGGCTTTCCTTTCGCAATACGTCATAGGCCCCAATTTTCATTGCTTCAATGACGGCACTTGTTGGCGGGAATCCTGTTGTCAGGACAACCATGGCGTTCGGGTCATTGAGTCGAATTTTCTTGAGTAGCTCCATGCCGCCAATAGGCTTGGTGTATAATTCTGAAATGATTAAGTCAGGCGACTCTTTCAGGTAAACATCTAGGGCCTCAGAGGCATCCGTTTTGCATATAATTTCAGTGTCCGGTGTGCGCAGATGCTTGTCGGCCCATTTGAGGAAATCCTCATCCGGGTCCACGAGCATTACAGTCTTGGAACTTGGTGCAGCCATTAAGAATGGGTGGTGTTGCCTTTTTGCGGTTTCTTTTTCAGATACCGCCATAACGGCGGTCACGATTTGAGTAAGCTGTTACCGCCTTATGTAAATCATTTTTATTGAAGTCAGGCCACAATTTTTTGGTGATGTAAAGCTCGGCATAACTGATTTGCCATAGCAAAAAGTTGGAAATACGCATTTCACCAGACGTGCGGATTAATAAGTCGGGATCTGGATAGTAGCGGGTGTAAAGGTGCTTGCTGAATATTTCAGGGTCCAGCATCGCCGGATCAAGGTGCCCTTTGTTGATGTGACTCATTACGCTTTTTATGCCATCAATGATTTCTTCACGAGCTCCGTAACTAAGTGCAAGGATGAGATTGAGGCCGTTGTTCTCCCTGGTTGCCTCAATGGTTTTATGGAGCTGTTCAAGAGGTCCTGGCGGGAGGTCAGTCAGGCGGCCGATAGCCTGAAGGCGTACGTTATTTTCCTGCAGTTCATTGGTTTTCTCCTTAAGAAAACGTTCGAGCAGGCCCATCAGTGCCTTGACCTCCATTTTTGGGCGTCGCCAGTTTTCGGAGGAGAATGCATACAGGGTGAGGAATTCGACCTTGAGCTCAGTGCATGCTTCGATAGTCTTCCTTACTGCTTCTGCACCTGATCGGTGCCCCTCACGCCTTGGAAGATTTCGTTCCTTCGCCCATCGACCATTGCCGTCCATAATAATGGCAATGTGCCTCGGTATCTTTTTATTCTTGGACATCGTAATGCAGTTTTCAATAAGTCACCTGCATCAGGTCCCTATTCAGGCACTCAATTACGTGTGAGGGTTTCCTTCCGGTCGGGTCCCACTCCGACAAGTGTTACAGGGCACCCACAAAGAGTGTCGATTCGGTTCAGGTATGATTTTGCATTTTCCGGCAGGGATTGGATATCTGCTACACCGGCGGTGGGCTGGTCCGGCCATCCCGGATGCTCTTCGTATACAGGCTCACAATCTTTCCATGACTCGACCCTGGACGGTGGGGTAGTCAGGTTTTCGCCGTTGAGTCTGTATGCGGTACAAATTTTGATTGTTTCGATTCCATCCAGTCCATCAAGGTTGGTTAAGGCGAGTTGATCCGCTCCATTGAGTCGGCAGGCATGTCCGGTTACCACGGCATCAAACCATCCGCAGCGCCGCTTGCGTCCAGTAGTTGCGCCGAATTCTCTGCCCATGCCGTGCATTCGGTCGGAAAACTCGGCGTTTTCAGTGACAAATGGTCCAGCGCCAACCCTTGTGGTGTATGCCTTAGCCACTGCTGTTACGTTGTCAATTGCACGAGGTGAGACACCTGATCCCGTGCATGCTCCACCCGCAGTGGTGCTTGAAGATGTCACAAAAGGGTAGGTTCCGTGATCAATATCAAGGTAAGTGCCTTGCGCTCCCTCGAAGAGCAGCGACTTGCCTTCTGCAATTTGGTTGTGGAGAAAACTAGTCGTTTCCCTGACAAAAGGAGCCAGTATACTGTAGGCACTTTCCAGTTCCTCAATGATGGTGTGGAGTTCAAGAGGAGGGGAGTCTGCTGATTCCAGAATCGTGTTTGCTTGGGCGATTTTTTCTACCAGTCGGGCTTCAAGGAACTGCTTGTCTTCAAGGTCTGCCATCCTTATGCCTGAACGTTCCACTTTGTCGATATAAGTTGGACCGATGCCTCTACCGGTTGTACCGATTTTCTGTCCCCCTAAACCCGATTCCCGGTGGGAATCAAGAAGTCTGTGGTAAGGCATGGTCAGGTGAGCACGGTCACTGATGTAAAGGTTTTCAGGTGAAACTTTGATGCCTTGCTTTTCCAGTTTCTTAAATTCCTCAATGAGCGAAACCGGATCAATGACGACGCCGTTTCCTATGACACATTTTTTCTCGGGCCAAAGAATGCCGGAAGGGATCAGGTGAAGTATGTATTTTTGATCATCGTGGATGACGGTGTGCCCCGCATTATTTCCACCTTGGGCTCTGACAATGATGTCCGAGCTTTCGGTTAGATAGTCGACGATTTTTCCTTTGCCTTCATCGCCCCATTGGGCGCCTACGATAATTGTGTTTGGCATGAGTGGATTGATAGAGACTCCGGGAGAAGTGGTTTTTAATTTAGTGGGGTGTCAGCTACGATCCAGACCTTAGCAGGCTTCATTATTGTTGGCTGGAAATCAATGGCTGGAAACTTTAGTTGGCTCAACGACCCTGTTCAATGAGTTTAGCGAAATCAGAAAAGAAATAGCGTGCATCATTTGGTCCCGGGGCAGCTTCAGGATGATATTGAACGCCGAATACCGGGTCAGTGGTGCTTCGAAGGCCTTCCACGGTGTTATCATTGAGGTTGATATGCGTGATCGCTGTGTCTTGTGGCAGTGAATCAGGGTCAACGGCAAAACCATGGTTTTGTGATGTAATCGCGACATTACCTGTACGGAGGTCTTTGACGGGCTGGTTGCCACCACGATGACCGAATTTCAGTTTGAAGGTTTTTCCTCCTATTGCGTGAGCCAGAATCTGGTGACCAAGGCAGATGCCGAACAGGGGAGTTTTGCCAATCAATGAGGTAACTTCTTTGTGAATGTCACCGAGCGCTTCGGGGTCTCCTGGACCATTAGAGAGGAAGACCCCATCAGGCTGCATTGCCAGAACATCATCTGCAGAGGTTCGCGCATTGACAACGTCCACAAGAAATCCCTCTTGGCGGAGTCTTCTCAGGATATTATGTTTGATGCCGAAGTCGTATGCCACAATGCGGTATTTGGTGTCAGGCAGTGGATGATAGTGGTTGCCGTCTTCTGATTTGTTTTGTGGATTGGAGGGGTTTACAAGCGTCCACTCCCGACTGAGTTGATCGTCGGGATCCCAGCGATAGGTTTCACTGGTAGTTACTTCCCGGACGTAGTCCATACCGACAACGCCTTCACTGGACGCTGCCTGCTTGCAGGCTTCTTCAGGACTGATGTCATCAGTGGTAAGGATAGCTTTCATTGCTCCACGTTCTCTGAGATGCCGTGTTAGTGAACGGGTGTCTATTCCCTGAATGCCAATGATGTCATGATTTTTTAGGTAAGAATCCAGACTTTCTTCAGAGCGCCAATTACTTGGTATATCGCAGAGTTCCTCGATGACGAATCCCCTCACATGTGGATGATGGCTTTCGGAATCAAGTGGAGTGATGCCGTAGTTTCCTATAAGCGGATAGGTCATGGTGACAATCTGGCCGCGATATGAAGGATCAGTGAGGATCTCCTGATATCCTGTCATCGAGGTGTTGAAACATATTTCACCACTTGTCTTGCCAGTAGCGCCAAAAGCCCTGCCCTTGAAGTGGCGTCCATCTTCTAGGGCTAGGAGTGCATTCATATATTTTCAGGAGTTAACTCAAATAAATCTTTAGCGGTTTGATTTATTACAGAAATCCGAAATGATGCAAGCCGTCAGAACCATAATCGTGGAAAAAAATGCAATCTTGCTGGTTTGGGGCTTCAGATTGGTCATTTTTCAGGTAAAGAGGGGCTGCTAGTTGCCATTTTTTAAATACGCGAAACTCTGCGAATTTCCTCAAATGACAACCGTTGAGTGCCCAAGCGGATAGTTTCCAGTATCATATGGTTGTCACTGATACGAAAATTGCGAGCATAGATGCGTCCGCCGCGCCATGTCTCAATCATGTAAGTAGAACCTTTTGGTGTGGTTTTTAAAGCCGGTCTCAAGACAATCGCGTTGATTGAGCGGTCGAGTTCAAAGGTTCGTTTTCCAAACAGCACAGAGCGAGCAGTTAATCTGTTGTTGTTTATTCCTGAGAACTGGCTTTCGAAGAAGTCGCCACTGGACAGGATAAGTCCTTCCTTTTTTCCGGCAAGAGTTTCATCGAATTGCGGGTCTAGCGGGTAATGATATTCAATACGAGCAATACTCAGGGCGGGTATCACACGGTTGTTATTGGATCCTCCCAGATAAAAAAGACTAGGGCTGGCCTTTTCAATCTTCTCATGAATGATGGTTCCGTTGACCAGAGCAATCCTTGGTTCTATCTGGTGCATTTGACCAAGATCCTGCATTGAACCAGTCTCGACGTGATCAAAAAAGGTTGCCCACCTTCTTCTTGGTTTTGTGCCTCTTGCCATGATGCCGGCAAATGCAGATCCGGAGATTTCATCCGCAATCGTACTGAACTCTCTCCAGAGTTTTCCGTCCTTCGATATATAAGCACTGATTAATCCATTGTTTCTGGTCAGCCGTATCCACTGACCGACTTTCGAATCGTTTCGAGGATCTCGGTAAATTTTTGGTATATCGCCGAGGGTGGTATCCCTGTCAGTGGTAAACACCATAAATTTGACTCTGGAGTGCTGTGGGGCGGCATCATCAAGTCCAGCTGTTGCCATGAACCTACTTGTGCCGGGCGGAAGATCAAACTGGATGAGGGAGTCGGTTGTGGTGCCAATTCCGTTAGCTTGCGGGATACCGCCAAGCTGAATTGCCTTTCCAGCTGCGTTCTTGTTCTTATTTACTTTTCCCCATCCAGTGTCGGCTGATTTCCAAGTGAGTTCAGTGAGCTTTTGTTCTGTGCCCTGAATAGTTAGGCGGGGATTAATCCAGTTGGCCCAGTTGAATTCAGGCATACTGCCTTCTCCATGGGTAACCAGCAGTAATTTCTTTGCCTTGCTGACATCAATGTCAATGTTGACCCACTGTGGGGTATTTTTCCGTGTGATGGTTTGGCTGGTGAACCTAGGAACAATACCGGAATAGGATTTTGGCCATTGCACCAGCGTTGCTGGTTGCCGGTGTGAGAGCGCCAGAAATACTCCGGGGTAGCCGCTTGGATCTGCGCTTCGGATGGTGATCCCGCTTTGAGTGGTTTCCTCATAAGTGTCAATTCTGGAAACTCGGGCAGTGATATATGAATTGCCTTCCGGAAGTGGCAGGTAAGCTGTGTAGAATGAATTAGAGGTGGTTCCTTTAGGAGGTGAAGAGGTCTCGATGACAATACTGCCGTTTTTAGCTTCCGAGGATCCTCCCCGCGGTAGGACCCCGACTGCCTTGGATTGCCATGGAGGAGGTAGTGGACCATCTTCATAGGGAAAGGTGCTTTCCGGTGGCTTGGTTTCGTAAAAGATGATCTGCTGGGTTTGTTTCAGATCAACGATTTTTGGTATGCCTTCTGAGTCCTTGCTTTTTTCCAGAGGAATTCCTACATGGTCCTTGGTTTTGATTAGTGTTGGACCTTGCGGTTTGATAAAACCGCCCCATGCGGAGCCATTATCACTGACAATATCGACCCTGAATTCCGATCGACTTTTTTCTGGCAGGAAAAGGCATAGTAAACCCGCCAAGTATACTGTTGCTTGGTATTTCCTGTAATACACTACCTTTGGTAAAGGGGAATGTAATGATAAGGCATAGCCAAGATCATGGCGTATACTGAGGTCGAAAAGATCGGCCCCGTACTACTTCCATCCAGTTCTCGTTCCCAGAAGTTGTTGCCATTGTCATCCTTGCGCACTTTTTCTTTCAATACCCTGCTGACATTGGCGTACCAGTCAGCCCATGTTTTTCCTCCAATCATGTATTGTGCGGGAGCTGCATAAAAATTGGCGTATGTAAACCAGCGCTCACCTGGCTTGAATCTCGCATTCAGATACTTTGACCCGCTTGCAACCTTAGGGTCGTCATAGAGACCGCATACCTGAAGTGAATAGATAGCTGCTGCTGTGCGTGCAAAACCTGATCCCTGACCCGGCTGGTAACCAAATCCTCCATCTCTTTCGTTGAAACATTTTCGGACATAGTCGACTGCGTCATCGATGGTTTTCTGTGGGACGGCGATACCTCCATTTTTTGCTGCCCGCAGTGCCACGACAGCGAGAACGGTGACGGAAATGTCAGCATCATGGGAGATGGGTTTGTAGCGCCAACCACCCTGTGGGTTCTGACTGCTCACGATTACCTTGATCATTTTCTCCAGTTTGTTGCGGAGTGTTTCATCCCCGGTCTGGCCGAAAAGTTCCCCAAGAGCGATGCTCGAAATACCATGGAAATACATATATTGCCCACTGTTTTCATCACCAATGAGTCCTTGGTCATCAATTTCTGAGAGTAGGTAACGCACTCCTAGGCTGACATTTTTGCCGAATTCTCCTTCTCCAGGTAAATGCCCTGCTGCCTGAAAGGCCATGAGGGCATAGGCTGTCATGGCAATGGGATAGCGCACTTCCTCTCCGCTTTCACCAAGCCATGCACCATTAGCAGCCTGTTTAGAGGCGAGGTAAGAGAGGGCGCCGCGTATGACTTTTTCTGTGGATGCGTCCACCTTTACCGGGTCATCAAGACGCGACTTTGCCGCGTTCCCTGGCAAGGTGACCTGCGCGGAGCTAAAGGGCATCAGGAGAGCGCAGAGGATTCCAGCCAGCGGCGCCTTGTGCATGATTGGAGGAAAAGAGGACAGTGACATGATCGTCAAGGTAGGAAATGCTTAGGAAGTTTCGGCAGGAGACCGGGTTAAGAGAGGTTGTTGTTACTTCTCGGTCGCTTTATCAGAAAGGTTTTTCAGGTATTGCTGAATGAGGGTGCCATACTCAGCAGGATAGGAATCGGACCGGGATTGGTTGATTGTGCCACGCTCCCGTTTTGGAAGGCCAATGAATTTGCTGCTGCCTCTTTCATCACGCTTAGGACCTTCAGTTCCTCCGGTTCCAGAGTAGTTACCTTGTTCTCCGTTGCCTTGTGGTGAAGGTTGACCTTGACCTTGACCTTGACCTTGACCTTGACCTTGACCTTGACCTTGACCTTGA
>CALCSP010000617.1 GCA_937893785.1 uncultured Verrucomicrobiales bacterium | reverse complement strand
GCAGGTTTTTTGCCGAGCCGTTTCCAGGGAGTTGAATTCAATTCGACTGGCGATCCTGTTCATTACGTCAGTAACCCAGTTGGAGTTACCCGTAGCGGACAGAGAAGTGTTGTTGATGCTGTTCAGGCCCTTGATCGTTACCGGAACCAGAAGGTGAAAAATCCCGAGATTGAGACGAGAATTGCTGCTTATGAGATGGCTTTTCGGATGCAGGCATCAGTGCCTGAACTGGTTGATGTTTCAGGAGAGCCACAACATATCTTGGATATGTACGGAGCCAAGCCCGGGGACGGATCCTACGCTTCAAACTGTCTGCTTGCCCGACGTCTTGCAGAGCGCGGTGTTCGCTTTATTCAGCTTTATCATCGTGGCTGGGATCATCACGGGGCCCTGAAGCGCTATATGGATATTTGTTGCGGGCTTACCGATAAGCCCACTTGGGCATTGCTCACTGACTTGAAACAGCGGGGGTTGCTTGAGGATACCCTCGTTATTTGGGGAGGGGAGTTTGGACGGACACCAATGTATCAGGGGAAAGGAGGACCCGGTCGAGACCATCATATGAAGGGGTTCTCGATGTGGATGGCAGGGGGGGGCATAAAGGGTGGGGTTACCCATGGAGCGACCGATGAACTCGGCTACCACTCCGTTCAAGACGTTGTTCATGTTCGTGACTTGCATGCCACGATGCTGCACCTGATGGGTATTGACCATAACCGTTTCTCATTCCAGTTTCAGGGACTCGATGCGCGGTTGACGGGTGTTGAGGATGCCAGGGTCGTGAAACAGATTATTTCGTGATGAATGTTTGGGCGATGTCCCTGACATTGTCTGATCATGAAAAGCGTCGGTTTGCGGATACTGCTGGATTGCAGTATAGCCTTGGATTCATGAGTAGTATTGCTTGCCTTGACCTAGAGGGGGTTCTTGTCCCAGAAATATGGATCAATGTCGCTCAGCGAACGGGTATTGATGAGTTGATGGCGACGACCAGAGATATTGCTGATTATTCGCAGCTTATGCAGCAGCGTTTGGATATCTGTGAAAAAAACGGCCTCGGTATCAGGGAAATAACTGATGTGATTGCGGAGTTGCAACCACTGGAAGGAGCCGAGGATTTTCTTTCCTGGTTGAGGGAAAACTCTCAGGTGATTATCCTTTCCGATACCTTTTATGAGTTTTCCCAACCGCTAATGCGCCAGCTGGGATTTCCAACATTATTTTGTCACCGGCTCGAAATTACCGAGGATGGCAAGGTTACCAGTTTTCAGTTGCGCATGCCTGACCAGAAGCGCGAGGCGGTCAAGGCGCTGAAAAATCTCAATTTTAGGGTAATTGCAGCAGGGGATTCTTATAATGATATCTCCATGCTCAATGAGGCTGATGCCGGGATTCTGTTCAGCCCTCCTGAAAATGTCATTGAGGAATTTCCCCAATTTCCTGTAACAGTGGATTATGCAGGGCTTCAGGCGGCCTTTGAGCAAGTGCTTTAGGCCGGCTAAGCTGAGGTTTGGTGGGGATTGGCTTGTTTCCTTGGTGCGAAACCAAGAGCAGGGGGGAGAATTATCTTTCACTTGGGTGGGGTTGAGGGTTTAAATACCCAAAAGGGACAACAAAATATCCTTCAGGAACAAAAACCAATTCGCTAGATGCCTAATATCACAAGACGCAATTTTTTGAGAACAACAAGTGCCGGAGTGCTCACTGGGGTGCCCTTGATCAGTGGTACTAAGTCAGCTCCCCGTATTATTGGTGCCAATGACACCTTAAGGATCGCGGTAGCCGGCCTTAACGGTCGCGGAAAGAGTCACATTGGAGGATTTCTGGGGCAGAAAAATGTTGAGATTGCCTATGTGATTGACCCTGATGAGCAGGTTCTTTCGAGGACGGTGGAAAGTCTCAAGAAGCGAGGACAGAAAAATGTCAAAGGTGTGGCCGATGTGCGCAAAGCTCTTGAAGATAAGAATGTGGATGCCTTGACCGTAGCTACTCCCAATCATTGGCATTCCCTGATGACGATCTGGGGTGCGCAGGCAGGTAAGCATGTCTATGTTGAAAAACCGATGAGTCATGATGTGACCGAGGGTAGGATAGCTGTTGCGGCACAAGAGAAATACGGCGTGGTGGTTCAGCACGGCACGCAGCGGAGAAGTGATGCGAATCTTGCCGGTCTGAATAAGGCAATCAAAGAAGGCAAGTGGGGTAAACTCAAGATTTCCTATGGTTACTGTTGTAAGCCGCGCGGGGGTATCGGGCATAAGGCCCCTGGAGCTCCGCCTGCGAATCTGGACTGGGATCTGTGGAAGGGGCCCGCAGTGATTGATCAGTTTCACGGTAATTACGTTCACTATAATTGGCATTGGTTTTGGCCAAGTGGTAATGGAGACCTCAACAATCAGGGTACCCATCAGCTTGATGTTGCCTGCTGGGCAATTGATGATGACCAAACTCATCCGGTAAGAGCGATGGCGATTGGTGGGCGCTTCCAATGGAAAGATCAGGGGGAGACTCCCAATACTATGTTCGGCATGGCCGAGTATCCCAATGGGCAGCAGGTTTTCTTTAACGTGCGCAACGTGAATTACAAGGGATACAAACGGCAGGTGGAAAATGAGTATTACTTTGAAGATGGTGGGCGCATTGTTCGGGGTGTCTATTACCCGAAAGGCAGTGACAAAGGGGAGAGAGTCAAGGTGGATAGCGGCAAGGTAACGCCAGGTGGTAACTGGGGAAGTTTCATAGCTGCTTGCCGTGCCGGCAAACCTGAGATGGCTAATGGGAACGCTTTACAGGCCCATTATGGCTGCGTGGTTGGCCATCTGATGAATAATTCCTATCGGTTGGGCGAGGAATTGCCGTTTAACGAGAAAGCTGGACGGTTTGGTGATAATAAGGATGCAGCCGAGCATTTCGGTCGGTTGCATGAAATCATGGGCAAGGGTGTTGGTGTTCCGGAGAAAGATAACTACTACACCGTTGGTCCGTGGTTGAATTTTGACCCGAAAACTGAACGCCACACTGGTGAGCATGCCGATGCAGCCAATAAGCTGTTAAAGGATAAAAATAATGCCGGTTTTGAGATTCCTGATCTAGGCAAAGTCTAGTGCTACGCCTGGTAATTGATTTCAACCTTTTCTGAAGGTGGAGAAACTTATCCCTTAACGTCGTAGCAGTGGATGAGTTCCTGATCGCGTAAATACAGCCTACCGCCAATGACGACCGGGTGAGTCCATATCTTGCCAGCCGGTTTGCGCCTCTCCGTCTGTGGGGAGAGAGTAAATCGCGACTTTTCTTTCCATCCTTCTGTGCTGGCTTCCACCAGTGCCACGGTGCCGTCTTTTTCTGAAAGGCAGTAGAACATACCGTCCGCATAATGGATCGCTCCCTTGCCCAGTTTGTTAGAACTCCATATTTCCTTGCCGGTTGTGAATTCCTGGCATTTCCAGCCGCCTTTATCGGAGTGGCCATAAAGGTGGTTGCCGACTAGGATGACTCCTCCATGATGGTTGACCATGACTTCATTTTTGTAGACATCTTCAGCCTTTCCTGAAGCACCCAGTTTTACCGCCTTACAGCCAACACCGTATCCAGAGGCGATATAGACCTGATTGTCTTTGTAGATTGGAGTGGGGATCACAGCAGTTCTTCCGGTCCATTCCGATCGCCAGACAAGATCGCCATTCTTGGCGGAAACTCCGGCCAGAGTTTTCTGGAAGAGCTGCACATACTGGCGCTTACCGTCATGTTCGATCGGAATAATGGAGGAATATTGTGCTCCATCCTGGACCCCGTTGCTTTGCCAGATTTTTTTTCCCGTCATCTTGTCGAGTGCTGCGATTGCTCCGTTTTTGCCTCCGGGGGTACAAATTAACTGATTGCCGTCAATTAAGGGAGACTCGCAGTATCCCCATCCCGGAACCTTTCCACCAAGGTCTTTGACCAAGTCAGCTTCCCAAACGATGGAACCGTCTTCTGTCTTTGCACAAACCAGTTTGCCTCGTGCCCCAAGAGCGTAGACCCTGTCGCCGTCGATTGTCGGGGTGCCTCGCGGCCCATCGCCCCAGTTGTTTCTGTAATAAACGCCGATTTGTTTGCTCCAAACCTCTTTGCCGGTCGCGCAATCAATGGCAATAAGGAAGACGGTGGCATCACGTGCTCCCATGGTGAAGAGCTTACCGCCGGATATGGCCGGTCCTGTGTAACCCATGCCAGCATCCTTGAAAACCCAGACTTGCTCAGGACCTCCTACAGGCCACTCTTTGAGCAGACCTTTGTCAGGTGAGTGATCATTGATGTCAGATCCTCGCCAGCGCGGCCATTCGGCCAAAGTGCTATCTTCATCCTTCTTTGCGATTACTAATTGATTGGTCTTGATGAATTGCTGGTCAGATTCACTGAGAAGTTCAATGGCGAAGACAAGGATCTTACCGTCACTGCGACGAACTTTGACCTTACCGTCCTGAAATCCGGTTAATTCCCCCTGAAAGGTTCGTGAACCGTCTGCACTGGTCCATTCGCGGGCGGAAAGGTTGACGGTAATTATTAGTGAGGCAATGAGGAGAGCGAATAAAAATTTCATGATAAGCATTAAATTCTGCCCGGTGCTGGGCGTGCATACAATAAATATGTCGTGTTATGGGTAGATGCAACGAGACGGTTATTGAATAATTATCCTTGAGCGTGGCATTTTGGGTCTGTTACGGGCGGCTCTTTTTCACTCTGCCGTTTATGCCGATGGTTAATGCACCTTGGTTGCGCGGGTCACTGGCACCAAAAAAGAGTCCGTTGATTCTGGCCACGCTTTGGGTTGATCCCATCAGGGAGTGGGTCTTCACTGTGTGGGATCGGTTCTCGAGTGAGGCTAGGGTTTCAGGATTGAATCCGGGTTCGACCTGTACCTCGTCGGGGAACCACTGATGATGAAATCGGGCAGCAGTTGTAGCCTCTCCAATGTCCATTCCGTGGTCAACAAGGTTACATACTATTTGCAGGACTGTGGTAATGATACGGCTGCCTCCCGGGCTGCCTGTAGCCACTAGGTGATTCTTCCCCTTGAAGAGCAAGGTCGGTGTCATTGAGCTTAGCATACGCTTGTTTGGCTCAATGGCATTGCGCTTGCCGCCGAGAAGTCCGTAGGCATTGGGTATGCCTGGCTTGGCACTGAAGTCATCCATTTCGTTATTCAGCAGCATGCCCGTGCCTGCAACCATGATGCCGGATCCGTAACTAAAATTGAGCGTGTAGGTGTTTGAGACCGCATTGCCCCAACGGTCAATGACACTGAAATGTGTTGTCTCGTTGCTTTCGCGATTCTCGAGCTGTGCAAGTCCCGGTGAGACTTCACGGCTAGGTGTTGCTCGTGAAAGGTTGATTTTTTTGGACAGAATTTTTGCATAATTTTTAGATATAAGGGACTTGGTGGGAATTTCGGTAAAGTCAGGGTCACCCAGATAACGTGATCGGTCGGCATAGGCTCGGCGCATGGCCTCAATGCATATGTGCATGGTTTCGGCTGAGTTGTGGCCATATTTCGCAATGGGAAATCCCTCCAGAATGTTGAGCATTTGGATCAGGTGAATACCGCCGGAGCTTGGTGGTGGCATCGCAACCACTCTCCACCCCCTGTAGGTGCCGCCTACAGGTTTACGGATGATGGGCCTGTAATTGCGTAGATCGTCAGCTGTTATAATGCCGCCATTGGCTTTCATGTCTGCAACAATTGCCTTGGCAATTGGGCCAGTGTAAAAGGCATCAGGTCCTTGCTCTGCGATGATTCGCAATGTTCTTGCAAGGTCTTTCTGGATTAGCCTTGAACCGATTGCCGGTGGTGACCCGTCAGGGTTGTAATAGGCCTTCATTGCGGCAGGGGATCCCCGGAAATGACTGCTGCGTGTCTTTAGGGATTCATGCAGATCTTGGCCAACAATAAATCCTTTCTCTGCGAGCTCTACAGCCGGCTGGAGTGCACGCTCCAGTGAAATAGTCCCGTGTTGCTGTAAGGCCAAGGCCAGTCCGCGTACTGTGCCAGGGATTCCTGCTGCAAGCCTGCTTGATCGAGATAGCTTTGTATCCACATTACCTTTATCGTTCAGGAACATGTCCCGATGTGCCGCCGCCGGTGCTTTCTCGCGGTAGTCAATGGCGGTTTGACGGTTTGTTTTTTCCAGGTGAATGAGCATAAAACCGCCCCCGCCAATATTTCCCGCCCGGGGTAGGGTGACTGCGAGTGTAAATCCGGCGCAAACTGCGGCATCGATGGCATTGCCTCCTTCGGCAAGTACTTTTGCCGCAGCCCGTGTGGCGTGTGCTTCCTGAGTTGCCACCATGCCGGTACTGCCGGTTACCGGCGAACCAGGGGTGAATGGCTTGCTGATAGCGTTGCTTTCTGAAAAGAGCAACAGCGCATAGGATACGAGGAGAGCAACGGGTAGCGCACGATGGGGTTGGATGTTTGTCATGTGTGGGCTAAATTCGCGCGGGCATGATGCAAATTTCCGGTTAGGTTATCCGGTGATGAGGATTTTAACGACCTTTTTTATTGCGGTGGGAATGATCGCCGCCATACATGCCGCGAACCGTCCTAATTTTGTATGGATTATCTCTGAGGATAACTCCATTCATTACCTTGATCATTTCTTTGCAGGGGGGGCGGATACACCGCACATCAAGTCTCTGGCTACCCACGGTATTACCTATGATCACGCTTTCTCTCATTCACCGGTTTGTTCCGTCGCACGATCCACGTTAATTACGGGGTGTTATGCACCCCGTATCGGTACTCAGTATCATCGCCGCAGCGCAATGGCGCCGATGCCCGAAGGGGTAAGGATGTTTCCCGCCTACCTTCGCGCACAGCAAGGGTATTTCACGACGAATCGTTCAAAGACAGACTATAATGCTAAGCCGGGTAAGGGTGTCTGGGATGAGTCCTCAAATAAGGCTCATTGGCGCAAACGCAAGCCGGGACAGCCTTTTTTCCACAAGGCCAGTTATCCGATCTCACACGAGAGTTCATTGCACTTTAATGTAAAGTCCATGCAATCCCAGCCGACCCGGCATGACCCGGAAAACATCACTCTGGCGCCTTATCATCCGGATACTCCGACTTTCCGCTATACCCATGCACGTTACCTAGACAATATTGTCAAGATCGACGGGGTGGTTGGACAGGTGGTTGCGCAACTTAAGGAAGATGGTGTTTTGGAAGATACCTTTATCTTTTACTTTGGAGACCACGGTGGGGTGCTGCCTCGCAGTAAGGGGTATGCCTATGAGAGTGGGTTGCACATCCCGCTGGTGGTGCGTGTGCCTGAAAACTTCAGGCATTTGGTAAGTGACAAGCTGGGTTCAAGGCAGAAGGGATTTGTC
>CALCSP010000616.1 GCA_937893785.1 uncultured Verrucomicrobiales bacterium | reverse complement strand
TTTTTCTTTTTACTATTCTGCCTCCATTCACTTCGGTGCAACCTTAAGAAAAGAATTCATTATATGTCTGCAAAGCCTCATATCGTCTTTCTGGATGCGTCCACAATGGATGCTGGAGATGTTGATTTTTCAGCAATCCATCAGTTTGGGACATTAACCCTACACAAAACAACTGACTACAATCAAATCTTAGAAAGGATATCTGAGGCTCAGGTCGTAATTACCAATAAAGTCATACTGGACCGGGACATCCTTCAACGTTCCTCAAGCTTGTCGATGATTATAGTCTGCGCAACTGGAGTTAATAATATCGACCTAGACGCCGCCAAAGAAAATGGAATCATTGTGACAAATGTATCCGGTTATTCAACGCCAAGTGTCGCTCAGCACACACTTAGCCTGTTATTAAATCTTTCAAGCAACACTCACCTGTACAGTCATGAAGCGAGGCTCTGGGCAGAAAGCCCAATTTTCACACGGCTCACATACCCGGTGGTTGAATTAAGAGGAAAAACACTTGGGATTGCAGGCGCAGGAAACATTGGCTGCCTTGTTGGGGAAACCCTTGAAACCCTTGGCATGAATATACAAGTCCTTTCACGAAAAGGATCACTTTCAGACAGACACCCTGAATGGCCAAGGGTAGACCATGATCAATTTTTCTCATCAAGTGACACAATATCACTTCACTGTCCGCTCAATGATTCCACCAGGCATATGGTGAACACTGATTCGCTTGCACTAATGAAGTCTGATGCTTTCCTCATAAACACAGGCAGAGGTGAATTGATTGATGAGGGCGCACTTTTAGAAAGCCTGCAAAAGAGGCAAATCGGAGGCGCCGCCTTGGATGTTCTTTCTAAAGAGCCGCCAGAACCTGACCATCCATTGCTAGGAGAGCAAATTCCCAACCTTATCATTACCCCACATACAGCTTGGACTTCCCGTGAGGCACGCACCCGACTTCTTGACGGACTCATCAACAACCTTCGAACATTTCTCGCCGGCAAGCCAGATAACCGGATCATATAAATCTCTCGATGACCTATTTCGCCATTAAGGCACAGTTCTTTCTGACTTACGGAGTCCTAGGGAGCCTTGCCCCGCTACTGGCCTTAATACTAAGGGATTCCAAAAGCTTCGACTCTCGGCAAATTGGAATAACACTTGCTGCATCCAGTATTGGAATGCTGTTCTCACCAGCAATAATGACTTTTCTTGCTGATCGGAACTTTGACACACGAAAAATACTAAGATCAATATTTCTTCTCACAGCAATCGCTCTGTATGCAGTATATTATTTACAGGAACCAATAGCCGTCACAATCGCCTGGGCCACATACAGTATTATCTTTATTCCAACTCTTCCTCTCTTAGACGGTTACTATTTCAACTCCATGAGAAATCATGGAGACAGCAAGGAGAATCCCACAAACGAATATCAATTCGTTCGCGTATGGGGATCTGCCGGATTCATGGTACCCGCAATCGCCCTTTTTTTTATTCTCGATACGAAAGCAAGTGCAATTGAGGCCTTATGGTGCGCAATCATCTGGTGTGCAATGGCTATTGTGGGCACTTTTTTCCTTCACCCCTGCAGGATAAATCATCCTGCCACTAGCCAGACGCCAACAAGACAGGCTCTCCGCGTAATCTTCTCACGCAAGACGCTACCTATGTGTATAGGTCTTTTCCTAGTTTATGTTGCAGCAAACTGTTATTATCCTTACATATCAGTCTTCTTCAGTGACGAGATCGGAATTGACCTCAAGTGGATAGCAATGATTTCTGCTCTCGGTGTAGCCATTGAAATTGGTTACCTTCTCGGACTTTCCCCTATAAGAAGGTTAATTAAATTGAAGGGCATCATGGTTCTTGGGCTGGGAACAATGGGCGCACGTCTTGCCTTATTGACCATCTTCCCGACTACAACCGTGGCTGTGCTTATACAGGTTTTACACGGGCTTGAAATCCTTGCCATGTTTGTCATCCCTGTTATCTACCTTGATCGAGTCGCCGGGGATAGTTTCCGCAACTCGATACAAGGAGTCTTCACAATCGTGATTACTGTTCCCTCAAGGCTGATAGGATTCCTTTTAGCTGGGGAAATCGCTCATGCTTTCGGTTCAAGTGAAGTTATCCTTACTTCAGCATTACTCGCAATCGGCTCAATGCTTGTAATCCTTTTCTGGTTTCGACCATCATCCGCAGATAGTCTGTAATGGGAAAAAAAATATCAATTTTCAGAATCAAGGATCTGATTGCTCAGAGCAGAGCACATTGAAAGCTGTCTGAATGCGGCCGACAACCCCTTGACGCAAATCCTTTAACTCAACACCATCAACAGTGCCTATAGGCTGAACTCCACGGAGAGTTGAAGTCAGGAAGGCAGCTGTAACGTCTTTTAGTTCAGTTAAAGGTGTGTCAACCTCATGAACTGGAATGTTTTCAGATGCGCAAATATCAAGAACCAGCGCACGAGTGACCCCGGGAAGACATCCTGCTGAAAGTGGAGGAGTAATCAATTCACCATTTTTTATGATAAATATATTACTACCCGTTCCCTCACAGAGCATACCTGCCACATTGCCAAAAATAGCTTCCCTCGCTCCGTTTTTGTGCGCAAATGACAAGGCAACAACATTCTCCCCGTAAGAAGTTGTTTTAATACCGACAAGCGCACCATTCTCATTACGCGTATAGGGAACGGTCACAATTTGAGTGACTTCAGGCTGCTGGGGCAATGCCCCAGCAGCGACAATAATCGTCTCAGGAGCATCACCTTTCTCAGAGCCAAGTGGAGCAGTGCCGCCAGTTACTGTCACGCGAATCCTTGCCGCCTCGAAGTTATTGGCATCAGCAACATCGACGCATGCACGACGAAGGACTTCTGCACTGGGCACCTGAAGACCAAAGCGAGAAGCAGACATCTTCAACCTCTGATAATGACGAGTAAATGCAAATGGCAC
>CALCSP010000615.1 GCA_937893785.1 uncultured Verrucomicrobiales bacterium | reverse complement strand
GCACAAAAGCTGTGAACGACGGTAAATTATCTCCCCACGATCTGCGTCTCCGCCGCTCTTCACATCAGCAACTAGCTGCATCATTTCCTCTTCGGATAAGGCCTGCACTATAGGATCCAGATTTCCAGCAACTGATAGTGCCTCGATCAACGCGGGCGATCCTCCCCCACTTGATTCAGCTTGTGTAACTCCAGCTGCCGCCACATTGACAGCAATTTTCTTTTCCGAAACTGCCTTGGCAAGGGCATCAGCTCCACCCACCATGCTTAAAAAGCAATCATAGACCCTGCTCACCCCTGCTGTGGACTTAACCTCGCTTAGGAAATTGGCAGCCAAGGGGGCTGCTACTTGCAAATCAATCCTTGCTATTGCAACAAGACCGGAAATCCGCACCTCGATGTTCCTAGAACGGTTACTGGCAAGTCCAACGAGGGCATCCCGTCCCTCATTACCCAATTTTGAACCCATTAAACTCAGGGCTTCTGCTGCAACCCCACTTCTGGAATCATCAGCTAACCACCTGATCAAGCTCTCCTTTGCCTCCACTATCCCCCAGACCCCGCAAAGAAGTGCTGCCATTTGATCCCCTCCCTTCATCAACTCAAGCAAGTCCCTGGATCGCAGATTCTTTGGCCTGACATTACGCTGCTTTGCTGCCCTAGAAAGCTCACCCATTACAAACCCACGAAGCTTGATGTCTTTTACATTATCTAGGGCTGAGTCATAAAGCATACCAAGGTCATCAGCTGCCCCGACATCAGCAAAAAGAGAGGCCAGTTCACGGAAGCCTTCAGGCTTAATGGTCTTGGATAAAAGAGAACCACGAAGGAAGCGTAACCCCTGCGGTTTCTCTATGGCCTTAAGGAGGAAATCCAGCACCGGCAATTTACCCCGAAAGCTCAAACTCCCTTCTTCCAGTGCAGGGAGCCACGCTTCCTGTAATTCCCGGGCAGCCAGCCAAAGTGCAAAATCTAGGTTCTTGTCCTTTTGCATGCCGAAGACCGGAAGCATTTTCCTGAAAGCATCGATCCCTCCCAATTGCCTAAGCGCTGAAACCGCCTCCAGTCGCACCTGTGGATGTGCATCAGTAGCCGCGACACCAAGCAGTTCAAGGGCATCCTTCAGCCTTTTATGCCAATGGTAAATCACTCTTACTGCAGCTGCTCGGATACGATGATCCTGATCAACAAGAAGCTCCCTTAGAAGAGTTTCATCCAAATGGTTTATTGATTGATAGGCCCAAAGAATCTCAAGCTTGTCCTCACTAGAAATTCCGTTCCTCAAGGCCAGCTTACCGAGTGCCTGCTTGACCTGTCCCTTATCCTCCTGTCGCATTCTACGCTTGGCAAAATGCCGGGTATAACCATCTTCAGAACGTAACTGGTCTACAATCACGGGAACGCTCTGGCCTGCCAACCGAGGTTTACTGGAAAGCTTTCGCCCCTTGTGGGTAACTCGCCATATCCGGCCGTGCACGTGATCACGGCGTGGATCACGAAAATCCACTTCTCCATGTTGAATAATGGGATTATACCAATCAGCAATGTAGAGAGCTCCATCAGGCCCGATCTTAACGTCAATGGGACGAAAAGCCGCATGACTGGTGCGGATCAGATCAGGTGCCTGCCTAGACACGTAACCGCTGCCGCTTTCACTGATCACGAAGCGATTGACACGGTGACCACGGAAATCATTGGTAATCAGATTACCCTGCCACTCGGCAGGAAAATGACTGGAATTAACCACTTCCAGTCCGCAATGCTTTGGTTGCCCGGGGTTGAGCCCACGGAGGATTTTCTTTGCGCTGTGTGCCGTGACAAATACGCTGCCGGGAAACACATAGTTGATCCCCTCACCATAGGCTCCGTCAGTGGCAAAACTTTGCCCGTAACGATCAAATATGTGCCCCCAACTGTTCACGAATCCCCTAGAAAAAACCTCAAGCTCACCTGACTCTGGCCGGTAATGCCAGATCCCACCTGCCAGCAGGCGACGGACACCATACGGGGTTTCCACGTGGGAATGTATATAGATGGATTGATTGAAATAAAGCATCCCATCAGGACCTCCACGAAAGGCATGAATAATATGATGAGTGTCCTCAGTGCCAAACCCACTGAGAACGACATCGCGCTCATCCTCCCTCAAATCTCCATCGGTATCCCTCAGGAACAAGATCTCGGTCGAGTTTGCCACATAGGCACCACCATCACCTGGCATGATGCCGGTTGGGATAATCAGGTTCTCGGCAAATACGGTAGACTTGTCAGCAACTCCATCCGCATTGCTATCCTCCAGAACAATCACCTTGTCATCCGAGCGCTCACCAGGCTTAATTTGAGGATAAAGGCGACTGCTTACCACCCAGAGCCTTCCTTCCTCATCCCAATTCATGCCTATCGGCTTAGAGATCATAGGGTCTGAGGCAAAAAGGTTCACCTCGAGCCCCTCATCCAGCACAAAGGTTTTCAACTGTGCCTGTGGGTCAGGCTCGGGAATGGCATCTGCACGAAGATTACGCTGTGCCCATGCCTGAGAAAGAAAGAATGTCCACAGAACGGCAAGCAACTGACAAAACCGCCCAAATAAAAAACTTTTATATTCAATTCTCATTGGTTCGTCACTTTCTTTGCCAATTGATGGATCTGGAGGTCCTTCTCTGCAACCAAGGGATCAAACTCAAAGATCTCCTTCGCGTTTCTTCCCTGCTCATGCTTGCGGAAACCATGCAGATAAGTCTCATTCTGCGGCCGCCACCGATTGAAAAATAGCCGATTTTTCTCTACAACAAGCTTTCTAAGCCCTTCATAGTCCGATTCCTGTAACTGTAATTTCCTGACACCAAGCAAATCGGCAACTATCGGCGCAATGCGCCGGTAACCGTTCTCGCTGAAATGAACCCCGTTAAGCGTTACCGCAGGGCGCCACCGGGTCTTGCCTTCATTCAT
>CALCSP010000614.1 GCA_937893785.1 uncultured Verrucomicrobiales bacterium | reverse complement strand
CGTGCAGAGTCGCAGAGTCGTAAACAAGCCAAAGGCAACAGTGCTTTCTATTTTCATCGGAAGCTTCTTATTTGTTCGGAGCCGCGAGCTGGGGGAATTTTTTCAGCAATGCCTGCGGGATCGTGTTTGGCCATCCCTCGTTGGATTGCTTGGGGCCCGGAGTGGTTCGGCCATCAGTAATGGCTTTTGCCAATGCATTAACGAGCTCAGTTACCTTTTCAGGATACTCGTCTTGCAGATTTTTGGTTTCCCGGGGATCTTCCTCAAGATTGTAGAGTTGGAGCAGTGGCATTTTTTTCCTTACTGCAACAGTTTCACGAGGGGAACTCCAGCCACCGGAACCGCGGCACAGGAGCAGTTTCCACTTGCCCATGCGAACGGCAAAATGGCCGCTGATGGAATGGTGAATGACCAACTCATGCAGAGGAGCGTCCATTTTTTTTCCGGTCAGGACAGGCAGCAGACTGACACTGTCCTCAGCGCCATTGGCGGGGAGCTCAACATCAATAATATCAGCACAACTCGCCATGATATCGGCAAGGGTAATGATCTGTTCGCTGCGCGTATTGGCCTTGATTTTTCCCGGCCAGCGGACGATGAACGGCACGCGATGTCCTCCCTCATAGGCGTCTGCTTTCCATCCACGCCAGTTTTCCTTTAAACGGACGTTTTTGGCTTCCAGTTGGGCAAACTCTGCCCTTGGAGAGGTGCCGTTGTCGCAGGTGAATATCACCACGGTGTCGTCAGCCTGCCCGGTATCCTTCAGTGCCTTGAGTATTTCACCGACTGCCCAGTCCGTCTCCACCAGGAAATCCGCGTATGGGGAGATGCCGCTGATTCCCTTGAATTTCCCCCCGGGGGCGATTGGCGTGTGAGGGGAGGGCATCGGGAAGTAGAGGAAGAAGGGCTTCTTTTCTACCTTGCGGCTGCGAACATATTCGGCACAACGGCGGCCATACTCCAGCAGGACCTTGGAGAAGTCCCAGTCGGCGATAGCGGGTCCCGCGGATACGCCCACCATGGTGCCGTGTTTCATCTGGGAGGTGAGCTTGCCAATCAAGTGTTCATTCTCTCGCCACGCGTAAGGAGGCCAGTTGGGTACATCATCACCAAAGTAATAGTCAAACCCGTGACTGTTCGGCCCACCCTTGATAGCCTTGGTAAAGTCGATCTCGGTGATCTTCTCGGTAAATCCTTCGCCTTTTTTTGGCCAATGCCAGCCGAGGTGCCACTTACCGATCATCGCGGTGGAATACCCCTTTGCTTGGAATATTTCCGGCAGGGTCAGGCGCTGCTCAGCGATCAAGGGGCGCTCCCATTGCCCAACGATGCCGCGTTTCAGGCGACTGCGCCAGTTGTAGCGGCCGGTCAGCACACTGTAGCGTGTCGGCGAGCATACGCCGGAAGTGGAATGCGCATCCATGAAGGAGATGCCTTCGCTCGCCAGTTGGTCGATGGCGGGTGTCTTCAATCCCATTTCTGCGTTGAATGCAGATACTGAGTCAATGCCCATGTCATCACCGAGGATGAGGATAACATTCGGTTGCTTTGCAATCGTGTGAGTTGCTTGGCTGAAGAGAAGACAGGCAAGGAAAGTTAACCGCCAAGTGAGAATAGCAATAACGCCGCTCGATGCGTTTGCGGGTTTTATCATGGGTTCAATTTTTCTTTAGGGTGCTTGATAAAATTGGCACAAAGAGCACAGATCCACATTTTTTCGGCCTATTCGTGAATTGCCGGAAATGCCGATAGGATTTTCTGATGAAATGTGTTCGGGTATCCTTCGTTGGATTGTTTCGGGCCCGGAGTTGTT
>CALCSP010000613.1 GCA_937893785.1 uncultured Verrucomicrobiales bacterium | reverse complement strand
CCCGCTGCCGATACCCCTGAGACCACGGAGCCCGCTGCCGATACCCCTGAGACCACGGAGCCCGCGGCTGATACCCCTGAGGCCACGGAGCCCGCTGCTGATACCCCTGCGCCTGAGCCTGCGGCTGAAGCAATCGAGCCAGAAACAAAAGCACCCACCCCCTGAATTTTCAGGGAGCGGACATTTTCCCGCCCGCTCATCAAATGAGAGTGTCGTGGGAAAGAATCAGCCAATACGCTGCTTATCTTGGATATCGAGCATTTGAAAGCTCGCTCAAACTCTTGCCACTTGGTTGTGTTTTTGCTTTTGGCAAGCTCTGTGGATGGATTGCCTACTACGTGCTGAGCTCTTATCGCAACTTGGCACAGCGTAATATTGGGCATGCCTTTGGTAAGGAAAAAACACAGGCACAAGTCCAACGCCTATCTAAACAAGCCTTCGTAACACTCGGCGCAAACCTGCTCAGCAGTATCAAGCTGGCCACGATGAGTGAGAGAAAATTATATAAGCATGTAAAATTCGACGGTGAAGAACATGTCAAGGAATGCGTCCGACAGGGTCAGGGCTGCATCTACCTCATTGCGCATCTTGGTGCCTGGGAAATACTCGCTCACATGAGTCAAGTTTCTCCAGAAATTAAACGAGCAACCCTGTATCGCCCATTATCCAACCCTTATCTAAACGCCCATATTTTAAGACGACGGGAACGCACCGGATTGAAAGCTTTTGACCGTAAGGATGGCTTTGCCGGTCCTATGAACCACCTCCGCCAGGGCGGCACAATAGGTATCCTTATTGACCAACACGCAGGAGACCGCGGGCACTGGTGTCCTTTTTTCGGTCGTCTTGCATCGACTTCGAGTCTGGCTCCGCTGATGGCTGAGCGCACAGGGGCAACAATGTTACCGCTCTCAATCATGACCGTGGGCCATGCTAGGTGGAAAATGCATATAGGTAAGGCATTCGAACCATCCAAAGGAGACTCGATAGCAACGACAACGGCAGAATTAAACCTTTTGATGGAAGCAATCATCAGGCAGTCACCCAAGGATTGGTTCTGGGTTCATAACCGATGGAAAACAACGACGCCGAAGTTTTTGCTTACCAAATATCGACGCGGCTACTCCCTTCCGCACGGAATGTCCGAGAACGACCTCAAGCCCTTCAAGATCCTAATTCGCTCACCGAATCCACTCGGTGATGCATGCATGTCAGTTCCAGCTGTCCGGGCAATCAAAAGGGGCCGCCCAGATGCCGAGGTGACCATTCTTTGTCCTGAAAACCTCATGCCATTCTGGCAGAGTGAACAGGATGTAGACCACGTTTTGCCGCGCCATCCTTCAGCCAGCAACCGCTTAATCGGAAAAAAAATCCGGGAACAAGGCCCGTTTGATGTTGCTATTCTTTTTCCCAACTCAATACGCAGCGCTATTGAAGCAACCAAGGGGAATATCCCCCATATTGTCAGCTATCCGGCCAAATGGCGCAACAGGATGATCCACCAACTCATCCCCCCAAGAAATGCTTCATCCGGTCCACGCCCACACCACGTCACCCATTACCTGAAAATTGCCGAGACGATCGGTGCCGATCTCTCAGATCAGACCATCTTCGATCCTCCGCCGGTTATGCCTAAACCTACAACCGGGCGTATCGCCATCAGTGCAGGAGCCGATTATGGACCGTCTAAATGCTGGCCTACCGACCGGTTCATTGCGGCTGCAAGACACATTAACGAGAGACACCCGGACGCCCATTTCGTGCTTATCGGCACAAAGTCCGAGAAAGAAATCGGAAAGCAGATCGCCAGCGAACTGGGTAAGGATTGCGAGGATATGACCGGCCGAACAAACCTCAAAGAGCTGATGGATGAGCTCTTGCGATGCACCTTACTCATTACTAACGATACCGGCAGCATGCATCTGGCAGCCCATCTCGGGGTTCCAACCGTGGCAATATTCGGTTCCACCGAACCGACATGGACTGGTCCACTCGGTAAAGGACATGAGATACTCCGCCACCATGTACCTTGCAGTCCGTGCTTTCTTCGCAATTGCGCAATGGACTTTAGCTGTATGAAGAAAATTACTCCTCTTGAAGTTGCCGGTGCTGTTGATGATATCTTCAGCCGCCTTGCATAATAGCCCTCTGGAGTTTTTTCCAGTTGTCGCCACAGCTTCACCTGTTAGACTACCAGCGGTTGTCCAGAGAATGTGGATTTTCGACTGACGAACCCGCCAGGGCCTGACGGCAGCAACGGTAGTTTGTTCGAAAATGCCGCTATTCTCTGGCAGCCACTTTTTTTACCCTCCGCTCTTCTCCCACTTTTAACCGCTATCTCCCTCTTCATCTTGGAAGTCAATAAGCGGCATTGCTTCTTCATTTTCCCGAGTTCTTGGAGAAGGGTTTAATAGATCACCGGAAGCACCCCGCATCTCAATGATCAGCTTTTCGGGGTTGCGCCGATTGAGCGCGCCAGCAGCATAGCCCGTACCGGGATCGATCACATGAGTGTCCCTGACTTCAAAATGCAAATGGGCGGGATAACGGCCGTGCGCGCCGCCGATGGTGCCAATTGGTTCACCCCTCTTGACCAACATTCCCACAGCCGTATTTATGGACTCAAGATGAGCATACACCGTCTGAAAAAGTTGCCGGTCACTTCCACTTCCTGATGCATGTTCAAGAATCACAACGTTACCCCAGTCATCCGAAGCATGAGCAGCATACACCACTCGCCCAGCAGCCACGGAATAGACCAAGTTTCCAAGGTCGCTATCTCCACCGCCGATACCGTTCAAATCATCGGCCAGATGGTAACTACCAAAGTTCCGGTTAAAGGCCATGAAGGGCTGTGCATTGTAGGTTAGTGCCCCATGCTCTGAGCCGATAGGACTATCAAAGCGTGTCGCTGGTGGAGTACGCGCAGCGTCAATTGGACGAACGAAGCAAAATCGGCTGTCAGGTGCAACGGCTTTCCCCTGAGCATCAGCATATGGACGCCATTCCGGATAATCCTTGAGAATTAGCCATTTCTCAGCCACAGGCACCTTATTAAGGGAAATTGCGACCACAATCACCAGTAATACAGCAAAAACAGCAGCGGGAACCGCCACAGACAACCTCAAACCCTCAAGAAAACGTCTAGGAGGCACGTATTTGACGCGACCATTGCGGCGGTGGAATGTAGGCACTGAAATATACTGCCTTATGACACCAGAAGTGCGAGAAAAAATCCAGATCCTCTTTGACTTGAAGGGACTTCGTATGACACGTCCCAGACAGGTAATTCTTGATGCCGCCTTTTCTGATCCAGGAGCGCATTTTACTGCTGATGAGCTGTTCGAAAAAGCAAAGGCGATCGACAACAAGACGTCCCGCGCAACCCTCTACAGGACACTGGTGCTTCTCGTGGACAGCGGCTTACTTCATGAACTTGATCTCGGTAAGGGGGTTACCTCATATGATCCCAACTTTATTGATAGTCCGGATCACAATCATCTCATCTGCATGGACTGTGCGGAAGTCATCGAGTTTGAAGACACGCATATGAGTGTTCTCGGGGATTGTGTAACCAGACGCCTTGGCTTCGCTCCCACTAACAAAACCATCCAGATTAAAGCCAAGTGCGAAATCCTGCGCCGCACAGGTACCTGTGCTCACAAGGCTGGCTAGCAATCATTCCAACTGTAAATTTACCGATATCGACATGTGGAAAGGCCGCTTTAAAGAAGCCACATCTTCCTTACTGACCCAATACGGGGAATCCGTCTCTTTTGACTGGCGCCTCTACAAGCAGGATATCGCGGGTTCATGTGCCCACGCCCGGGCGCTTGAACGCGAAGGCATCATCAACGGTAAGGAACTCGAAGAGATTGTTTCAGGACTCGAGTCGATCGAACGTGACATCACCGAGGGCGAATTCGAGTTTGATATCCAACTGGAAGATATCCACATGAATATTGAAGCCGAGCTTACCAAGCGCATCGGCGACGCAGGCGCAAAATTGCATACTGCACGTAGCCGAAATGATCAGGTGGCTCTGGACCTTCGCCTTTACTGCCGGGAAGAAACGGCGCTAATCACGAAAAAACTGCAAAGCCTGCAGAATGCCCTTGTTGAATGTGGCCTAAAATTCAGTGAAGCCGTCGTGCCAGGCTACACCCACCTTCAGCGCGGTCAGCCCGTTTTGTTTGCTCATCACCTACTGGCATACGTCGAAATGCTCGAGCGGGATGCAGGGCGCTTGGAAGACGCCCTTGATCGCATCAATGTGATGCCACTGGGGTCCGGTGCACTAGCCGGCAGCACCATTGCCCTTGACCGTGATTTTATTGCTGAACAGCTCGGCTTCGAGACAATCAGTCAAAACAGCATGGATGCCGTCAGTGACCGTGACTTTGTGGCCGAGTTTCTCTTCAACTTGGCCTTGATAGGCGCTCACCTATCTAGGCTTAGCGAGGATATTATCCTTTGGTGCAGCAGTGAGTTCAGCTTCGTGAACCTCGACGATGCACACACGACGGGATCCAGCCTAATGCCGCAGAAAAAGAACCCGGACATTGCCGAGCTTACTCGCGGTAAGTCAGGCCGGCTATACGGCAACCTCGTATCAATGATGACCACGCTGAAGGGGTTGCCGATGACATACAACCGTGACCTCCAAGAGGACAAGCAACCGCTCTTTGATTCCATTGACACTGCAAGTGCAGCTCTTGAGATATTCACCGAGATGATTGCCGGGATGCAGGTTAATACTGTTACCACCCGTAAAGCGTGCAGCGACCCCATGCTTTTTGCCACAGACATTGCTGATTACCTTGTCAAGAGGGGCGTTCCTTTCCGCTCCGCTCATGAGATCGTTGGCAAACTCACCGCTCACTGCCTAGAGCAGGACACATCATTCCCTGATATCAAACTTG
>CALCSP010000612.1 GCA_937893785.1 uncultured Verrucomicrobiales bacterium | reverse complement strand
TGGCAGCATTGATAGAGCGTCCAGCAGACCTCGGCCAGGGATTCGAGTGCGGACAATGACGTATGCAATGGCAATGCCAAGGACGATGTCAAGCAGTGTCGAAATGGAGGCGTATTTGAGGCTGTTAGCAATTGATGGAACAGTTAACTCATGTCCAAGTGCATCTGAGTAATGATCAAGGGTAAAGGATTGGGGAAGGATTGAGTGATACCAATCAGAGGCAAAGGACATGAGTATAACTCCGATGTGAGGAAAAATGGCAAGGCTGATGATGCAGGCAAAAAAACCGGAACAAAGAATGCCAATGAGGGGCTTCGCTTTACGCTGTTTTGTAGAGATCGCAGCCCTGCCAGTCATGGTGAAGGTATTGCGGCCGAAGAAATGCTTACCTGTAATATATAAGAGAACCGAAGAAAATAGCATGACCGCGACAAGCGCGTATGGCATTGGGTTGCCACTGATATCCTTGATGCCGTTGAAGATCTGCACGGAAGTCACTCGCTGATAGTCAAACATCAGAGGAACACCGAGTTCGGTGAACGACCAGATGAACACAATCGTTGCGCCAGCAAAGATTCCGGGCATGGCAAGGGGCAGGGTTATTTTACGGAACCGTCGCCATGGGCCTGCCCCAAGGTTCTGAGCCGATTCCTCCATTGCTGGGTCAAGGTTGGCCAGTGCAGCTGTTACATTAAGGTAAAGAATTGGGTAAAGGTGAAGAGCGTTCATGATAACAATGCCCCAAAAACGCCCTTCACCAAGCCAGTCGGGTGGTGTGGTCATGTCCACAAGTCCTGCCTTTGACAAAAGGATATTCAATGCTCCTTCCTGCCCCAGTATTTGCTTTACCCCTATAGCGCCAACAAATGGAGGGAGTATCAGTGGAACCAGAACAAGCGATCCAAGAAGTGTTTTCCCAGGGAAAATATACCGGTCTGAGATCAGTGCGAGCGGCATCGCGATGAAGAATGCTGCCAGAGTGCTGCATGTAGCGATCAAAAAAGCGTTAGTGAGCCCTTCCATGTAGATGGGATCAGTAAAGATGTGATTGACGAAATCCAGAGTGAACCGGCCATCGATTACAAAAGCTTCCTCAACGGTTGTTAGGATTGGCCATATAAAGAATAGACCGAAGAAAGCCGCGGTAATTAGAAAAACGATGTAGGCGATCGACTTACTCACTGTTAGTGCCCTTTTTCGGCCAGCTTAATGACCTTTTTATATTGTTCCCGAAAAGATGCCGCCAGTTCTTTGGCTAGTCTCGCCTTGGCTAGACTATCTTTGCCGCTAAGTAGTTTGCCTGTATTACCGGATTTTTTGCATTCGATGTAGCTGATTTGTTGATCAATGCGGTTGAATGCAGCGTATGCCTGTTTCGGAAAGCCGGAATTGATCAGTGCCTGCCATGCATCCTGGAGTTCTTCATGGGTATCAATGCACATGACGCGAACAATGAAACGTAGCGGGTTAAAGTGGGAGCCGGTCCATTCAGCAACATATTCAAAGCCTGTGGTTTCGGAAAATGGGAGGACTTCGGGATCGGAGTGATATTTCTTGGTTGGTTGTGTGTAGAGTTCTCTTCGGATGGGAAGCCTTCTCAGGGCTTTCTTGGTCGGTCCACCTGGGCTTCCCGGGCGGTAGGCCCATATTTTTTGCCCCGCCGGAGAAACGACGAAATCAATGAACTCCTTGGCAACTGATGCGTTAGGAGCTCCCCTTAGAAGGGCGATCGGGTCGACGCTAAAAGAGGAGCCTCCCTTTGGAGTGATGTATTGGATACGCGCATCTCGGCCTTTCTGTTTAGTGAGTTCATTGTAGGTTCGCCCGAAGAAGTCAATGCACATCCCGGCGGCAGCATTTCCTTGAGCAACATCAAAAGGGATCTTAGTGGCCGAATCCGTGAAATATCTGGCATTGGCACCAATTCGTCGGATGAGCATTAGTCCCTGTTCCCAGCCTTTGGCAAGAGTGGCGTTATCCGCAACATCACTTTTCATCTCATTCCTCATGCATTGTTGAACCAGCATTTCCAAAGCCTTGGTTACGGATCCGCTTTTAGTGGGATCTGCAATTGCAATCTTGCGGAAATATTCAGGTTCACCAATGTGACTCCATTGCGAAGGAGGAGTTTTGATTCCCAAGCGCTGGAGAACATTGGGGTTATAACATATTCCGAAGGAGGAAAGACTCGCTCCCACCCACCTTTTTTTTGCATCGTAGTAGATTTCACCACTAAATGTAGCCGGGATGACTTCATCGGAGAACCATTCCGGGTGGCGATCCATGATGCCTGAATCAACAAGATAGCCCATTTCGGCAAAGCGTTTAAACGGATAATCGCCACCTCCAAAAAAGACATCCACGCCACAGGTGACCGTGGAATTAAGGAAGGATCGCTTGGATGCATGTGCAGGGCTGTCATTTGCGCTTTCTTCAGGAAGCCTAAGTCTCCGATTGTCAAAATGAGCGCCGACTTTAGCATCACTCCATTCTCGCTTGAGCGTGTTTCGCCAGTAACTTTCGAAATTGGCTCGGTATTCGCTTTGTAAATAACGTTCAAGATCAGCGGTTCCTGAGCCAGGTGTACGCCAGTCGATATAGACGTTCTGATTGCGAGTCAATTTCATGTGCCTAGCAAAGGCGGTGCCAAACTCATGGCGGATACTCTCATTATGGGGAGTGATCACGCTAATGCTGATGACATCAGCAGCACTTGTAGGCGTGTTTGTGGTTGGTTTTAGAATGAAGGGTGCGCCCAGCGTGATTAGAAGGGCGGTTCCCAGAATGATCAGTCTGCCTGTCATTATTATGGATTCTTTATAATGACGACATCATTCCGATCCACCGAGATATGGTAAAGACTATCACCGGGTTCATGGAGAATTTGCGGATTGAGTTCTGAAACATTGAGAATCGCTTCTCCTTCAGTCTTGATGGCATATTGGGCGATTTCTCCAAGGTAAGTCAGGGAAGCGAGTTTTCCGGTGATGCCATTTATTTCAGGTCTGGTTTTGGAAATCAAGAAAGCTTCCGGTCTTATTGAAAGTGTGACCTTATCGCCTTCTTTAGCTAGCCAGTCTGAATTTGCCTTGCGACCGCTAAATGTTCCATGGGCAGTTGCTACATCGAGCTGTCCATTATTGCTGTTTGCGACGATGGTGCCGGGAATGAAATTAGTTTCACCAATGAATCCGGCTACGGACTTGCTATTGGGAGAGCAATAAATCTCCTGTGGGGTGCCCACCTGAGCAACGGATCCGTTATCCAAAATCGCTATTCGATCCGCAATGGACAATGCTTCTTTTTGATCGTGAGTGACATAAACAGCAGTGAGCCCTGAATCCTTGCAGATTCTCCGAATTTCACTGCGCATCTCAAGACGCAATTTGGCATCGAGATTGGATAAGGGCTCGTCAAGCAGTAGGCATCTGGGGCGGACAATAAGAGCTCTTGCCAGTGCCACTCGCTGTTGTTGTCCGCCTGAGAGCTCGTTAATTTTGCGTTCCGAGTATCCGGCCATTTGAACAGTTTCCAGTGCTTCTGCGACGAGATCCTTGATTAGTGCTTTGGACTTGTTTTGCTCCTCAAGCCCAAAGGCGACGTTCTTGGATACGGTCATGTGAGGCCAAAGCGCGTAACTTTGAAACATCATCGCTGTGCCGCGTTTGTGCGGCGGAGTTGTTGTCACATCATCAGATCCGAATAGAATCTTACCTTTATCGGGTGAGTAGAATCCGGCAATATGACGGAGAAGGGTTGTCTTTCCGCACCCACTTGAGCCAAGTAAAAAGAACAACTCTCCTGCGTTGATCTGCATGGAGACATTGTTGAGCGCCAGAGTTTTTCCGAAGCTTTTGCTGACTTTTTCGATAGTGATGGAAACCATTGGTTCAAGGATTGCTTGAGTATTTTTACCTATTATTGTGCCGTCGGTGATTTAGCATTGCCAATATATTGGTAAATATACCGATTACAGCCTGACTGCAGTCCGTACAAGGGCGGGAGTGGTTTGAAAAGTTCCGTATTTTCAAGGATTTCCATGAGCTCAGGCCACTGTAGGCGGGTTAGGGCAATTTGGCCGATGTTGACATGCAACGCTTTGGAGTTCTTATCGGCCTTTTTCATCAGTGCATATAATTTTTGTGCAACATCTGGAGTATATTTCCTCTTTATAATATAACTCGTAGGATCATAGCCGGGAGTTATCATTCCAAACTGGACGGTGATCGCATTGTCTATTTCGGCATGGACCGGGTTGAGGATCTGCCGCGTCATTCTGACCGATTCACGGAGAGGCTCTACGGGGTTATCTCTTTGTAATTGTTTCTGTGCTCGAGTATAGGCGGAGTATGGAATAAGGAATGCCACGACAAGCAGCAGGCCAAACTGAGTACGTATTCGTATAGATTGAATTTTTCGGCTAAGCCACTCGATTCCCAGTGCAACTAGGCAGACAAAAAAAGGCAACTGAATGACGGAATACCAATGATAGAGAAGCACTTCGCCGATGAAAGCATGGGTTAGCATCAGCAGGTAGGGAAGGAACAGGGTGAAGAGTATCCAGCGATACCCTGATCGGAAAAGTCTCAAGGCTCCCAAGAGGATAAGACTGTAGAATGCGATAAGGATGGGGAGTGATAGATAGGGATTTTCTGCGAGATAAAGGCAATTTGGGTTGTTGATCTCCCAGGGGTTCCAGGGCATGCCCGTTGCTAGGTAGCTGAGATTATCTCTGATCCAGTCCATGCCCAGTTCGCTCTGCGCCCTTGCGCGTTGAAGGTAGGCCTGCATTTGAGGCAGGTTGGGAGCCATCAGGATGATCACAGGTAGTGCGGCAAAGGTGCATGATGAGAACCACCTAGACGTCATTATGATTTGGTCACTTCTGCCTAATGCTCTGGGGCTTTTCCAGATGTAAAGCAATGCAGCCATGTTCATTGCAACCAGAATATAAATTGTTCCGGGATAGGAGTAGAAAAGCAAAAACTGCAAAAGGCTAAACGCGCACCAATAACGCCAGCGACCACGTCGGAGAGCCTTAATAAGGAAGGTTAACGTGAGCGGGGCAAGGCAGAGGGCAATAGCGTATCCGCGGGCTTCGCAGGCATGACGCAAGTACCATGGATGCATTGCTAGGATAAACATTGCGCCTATAGCTGCTCTTCTGTAGCCAATAACGGTCAGTAAATATCCCAGCGCTATCACCGATCCCAAGCCAAAGAGGAATGCTGGTGTCCGTAACAGGCTTTCTTTGAAATGAAGATCTTTCGCTTCTCCTGAATTCCTGTAACCACTGTGAGCAAGTCGGGCAAGGATGCTGTAGAGCACATGATTGTTCGGGTTTTTATAATAGAAAAGGGTGTCTACCCATTCCGCTTCGCGAAACCGAAGCTTGTCTTGGGAGTCGCGTTCCCATTGCCCGATGATTGCGCGCCTTGCCGTGTAATCCTCGTCTCCCCATAGACTGTTATCTAGACGTGGCAGCATTTGCATAGCCGCAAGAAAGATCGCCAGTGATGCCAAAACAAGAAAGGTAGGCAAGGATTTCCGGCCAATTCCGGCTTGGAGCCTTATGAAATTGCTCCCGAGTTTCCTCAGCGCAAATTTTCCGCTCACTGCAAGTGTGGCAATGGCAAAAAGTGCTACTATTGAACCATACCAGAGACCACTAATAGCGTAGTGTTCGGGTTGGACGGATTTTCCCTCTAGTTGGCGTGCAGAAACCCCTTTTTCCCAGGGGAGTTGGCTGTTAAGCAAGAAAACGAAAATTCCAGCAGCCAGAAATAGCAGTAGGCCATAATAAACGAGATGACAGTTCGGAGTGGATCGGATCTTGTCGGTAATTTGCACGACAGCTTACACCAGTTCGTGTTGCCCGGTCGTCGCAGAATGGTCATCTAGCAATTTGCGGTAATGCCCCGTGGTAAACTGCCACATCATGCGCAATACTTTCAGGCCATAAGGGATGGCATTGAGGCTTGAAGTTGTTTCGTCGTATTTCGTGGGTATTGGGACTTCGACAATAGGTATTTTGCAGAGATGGGCCATGATCATCATCTCGGCGTCAAAGTTGTAGTTGTTTTGCAGTTTCTGGTAGGGGACAAGTTCCAAAAGACGTCGTGAAAAGACCATGTAGCCGCTGTGAAATTCGGCAACCTTAGTGCCAATGACCAGATTCTCCATGGCGGTAAGGATACGGTTGGGAAGGTAGCGTGAAAAAAATGGCATGCCGCCTTCCCTGGCATTGCCATCTTTCATTCGTGATCCCTGAACAATGTCAGTTTCATTATTTTCAATAGGTTCGCAAATACTCAGAGCCATACTAGGAGCGTATTGCCCGTCTGCGTGAACGACCGGAAAAACCTCAAAACCAGACTTGTAGCCACTTTCCAGACCGCTTTTGAGCGCTCCGCCGTAGCCACGGTTTTGTTCGTGATGAATCACTTCAATGTATGGGTAAGTTCTTGCCAGATCATTGGCTATCTCTCCGGTGCGCTCAGGGCAGCAGTCATTGATAACGATTACCTTGTTTCCCTGCTCAGCGAGTTCACTGGGAAGTTGTTGGATGACCTGAGGAAGGGTTTCTGCTGCCTTGTAGGCTGGGATAATGACGGCCTTGCGCATAATGACTATGAGCATATAGCAGTGGATTGGCTGGTTATCAAACGCCAGCGATGAAGGGAATTGGCTTGTCAGAACAGATTGCCCGCATTATTATAGCAATAGTGTTCATTCGAATTGGAATTCCCCCGATTTTTATTATTGCTGCCTGACTCTCAGGCAAGCGATTGGATTCGGCATTGACTTGCTCCTCATTGCCCCAAGTAATCCTACCGATTCTCGGGACAACGTTTACACAATCATAACTCTTCAATATGTCACTCCCTCATTCAGTAAGTATCTATGACACCACATTGCGCGATGGTACTCAGGGACTGGGCCTTTCGTTCAGTTCACTGGATAAAATCAGAGTTGCTCAGAAACTAGATGAATTCGGCGTGGATTATATCGAGGGAGGGTGGCCGGGCTCTAATCCCAAGGACGTCGATTTTTTTGCTGAGGCGGCAAAGCTTGAGTGGAAAAATGCCAAGATAGCTGCTTTCGGTAGTACTAGGCGGGCAGACAAGAGTGTGGAGGAGGATTCTCAGGTTCAAACTCTGCTGGAGGCCGAGACTCCTGTGATTACTTTTTTTGGAAAGAGCTGGAAGTTGCACGTTACCGAGGTTTTGCGGACTACTCCGGAAGAGAACAGGGCCATGATTCTGGATACGGCGCGCTACCTGAAAGCTCATGGGCGTGAAGTCATTTATGATGCAGAGCATTTTTTTGACGGATTTAAGGATGATCCTGATCATGCGATGTGCACTCTGCTGGCTGCCCAGGACGGGGGGGCTGACATTGTCGTTTTGTGTGATACCAATG
>CALCSP010000611.1 GCA_937893785.1 uncultured Verrucomicrobiales bacterium | reverse complement strand
CTCATTATTGGAAAAGGAGAACTTAGTAAGCTTATCATAAGGCTGACACCATACCGAGTCGACTTTCGCGGCGAAGCTGTTGTAACACTCGAAGTCGCGGGAATAAATCGCTCAAACAAAAGCGGCTCATTTAACGATCTTGATGATGAATTATCATCAACCGGTGCCATTAAAATCTGGAGAGACCTTTCCCGCAAAGAGCTTTTAATTGACTCTACAGACCCTAAAAAACGTTTTTATGAGTGGGTTGTCGACGACACAAAATATCCAGCAAACCTACCAGGTATTGTCCCCAGAACTGTCTATGTTGAAGGCATCCATCCTTCACCAAAATTTATTGGCGACATTCGGATACTGGTAACGGTTTCTCACCGGGATCGTGGCAGCTCAAGAGAAAATTTTAGCACTTCGAGAAAAAAACTTTTGAAGCGATTCCGCACCTCATTTGACCATTTACTTCTTACCGTTAACCCAAAACCGCATCAAAAAGAATTTGTGAATGCCAATGCCGAAAAAGTATGGGCAAAGCCATGAGCATGCATTCAAATTCCTGCGGAAAATAACTCTAATACTTTCTTTGCATAATGCATAACATCCTAAATCGTGCAGCCTTCAAAACTTTTCAAATGAGAGTGACTCTTCCCATCGCTGCAGCCGCTTTTCTTTCATTATTTATTTCAGCTTGTTCTTCCACCAAGCAATCACACACCCCGATTGGCCAGCAATCCACTGTCGCACATTCAATTGAAAAGAAAAACCCACCGAGAAAAATCGCAATTGGTGATCGTATTGAAATTTTCGTGAAGGAGGACTCGAGTTTCAATGACATCTACTCCGTGCGAGAGTCTGGGGACATTATCATTCCAAAGGTAGGAAGAATTAAAGTTGCAGGCTTGTCCGTATTTGAAGCAGAAGCCGCGATTAAAGCAAACCTTGAACCAGAGCAACTTCAGATAGCAACTGTCATTGTAGATAGACTGCAAAACAGATCACTAACTGCCGCAGGACAATCAAGCATCATTGTCTACTTAACCGGCAAGGTAAAATCTCCAGGCCAGCACACCATTCCTGTTGCGGCAAACACTTCACTAGGGCTTTATGAAGCGTTACTAATCGGTGGAGGTACCACAAAATTTGCAGACATCCAAAAGATTCATGCGCTACGGAACGGAAAAGACGGGTTGAAATCAAAAATTCGAATGAATGTTAGAGAAATCAATCAAGGGCGAGCTGCAGATATCAAGGCGCGTTCAGGTGATATCATTGTAGTGCCGGAACGGACTTTTGGGTTTTAATGAAGTTCTAAAGTGACCAACTGCCCTTCTGAACCGTGAGTTTCAAAGCCCCAAAAAAAGAAAATTTCGATTCACAAGAGTTCATCAGTCGCATTCTCGATCTGGCACGCTATCATAGACTTGCCACCCTTTTGTGCTGCCTAGCCCTGCTTTCCGGCATTGTTTACTACGTATACAGTGATGCTCTCTACTACTCAAAAGGACTTGTAAACGTCCAAGTCTACTCATATGCCGTTGATTCAGACGCAGTAGATCCTGCACGAGAGTCGGTAGCCCGCACAAAGCGGAACCTGAGGTATGAATTGGCCAACAAGCAGATGCTAAAGAGAGTGATTACTCGAATGGGATTTGCCACTACTGGAACAAGCGCTGATCAGATCAAGGAAACTTACGTTCCGAAATATAGAGCTGCCCTTGAAAATAATGACCAATATTCTATTGAGGTATACGCAACATCCCCCAATATCGTTAGGCAATTTACACAAACATTGATTGAAGAGTTTGCCGCGCACAAGAAAGAGTTACGCGAACTCTCACGCGAAAAGAAGATATCCAATTACCGAGCCGAACGTGACGCTATTGACAAAAAGCGGGATGAAATGCTCAGCATGAAGGCAAAGTTTGAGGAAAAACACGCATTCGCAGATGTTGAAATTAACCATGCCAGATTAAGTCAAGTACCGGTTAATTTAGATTGGACAAAAGCACGATTGCAGCAAGCAAAAGATGTTCGCTCTATTTTAAACAAGAAAGGTGAAGAAATACAACAAGTCAGCAAGCTCACCGAGTTAACCTCTTTTTACACTGATCAGCCAGTTGCCATTGGAAACTTGCGCCGCCATTCTGGCCGCAACCAACCTGCTCCTATTTCACTGGACACCCCTTTTAGCAACTTGGCTAAACAACCTCCGCCAATCACAATAAACAACTGGAAAGAACTCGCTAAACAACGTCGAGTCGCTGAGCAAAAAATTAGTGATGCCTTGGCATCCGGAGTAGGCCCGCAAAACTCGCTAATCACTGATCAACAAAAAATAATCAAAGACCTCACTTCAAAACTAGACATTGAACTTGAGCACCTTTCCCAGCAATTCGAACTTGATTGCAAAAGCCTAACTGAAAGGCAGACAATACTTGAATCAAGGCTATCAGATTATTATGAGGTAACTAAAAAGTGGGCGAAGCTTAAACAAGATTACGAAGCCCTTGATAAAGGAGAGCTGGAATGGGGAACTCAAAGAAAAAAGCTATCGGAACGAATTGCGGCCCTTGAGTTTGGGGCTGACAAAGAGCGCTTCGAGCTTGTTTTTGGAGGGCATACCGTGATGCGAGATGAGGTGCCGGTGTCGCCGAACAAAAGCAAACTGCTTATCATATCACTTGTTCTCGGCCTTGGAATGGCTGTAGGGGTCCCGACAATCTTACAACTCTTCGACTCGAGTGCCTCTAGACTACAGCAAATCGAGAATGCCACAGGCATAACGGGCCTGGGCATTATTCCCTTAATGAAGCGTTCGGAATTAGAGAACATTTCACGGTCTCCCACTCTCGGAGCCCAAATACCCAATCAATTGCTGGAAAATTTCAGAATCATTAGAAGTAACATCGTGTTGCACCCCAACGCTGAGGGCAAAACTCAAACCATTATGGTCACAAGCGCCCGCCCCACAGAAGGGAAAACCACACAGGCCGCTAATATTGCATGGGCATTTAATTCCATAGGAGAGAGAACCCTTCTAATTGATGCGGATCTCAGAAGGGGGCGTGTCCACGAACTGACACAAACCAATAATACGGCAGGCATG
>CALCSP010000610.1 GCA_937893785.1 uncultured Verrucomicrobiales bacterium | reverse complement strand
TCGTAGTCTTCTTCCGTGGCATGAAGGCAATCCCGGCGGTTTGGCTCTGTAATGCCGGCATTGTTGATTAGGGCATCCAGATGACCAAACGCCTCAAGGGTGGAAGAGACGATCTGAGTGCGGGACTGCGCATCGGAAAGGTCGCCCTGAATCATTTTGAAAACCTGTCCGGGCTTAGTGGCCCTGTCTTCACACATTTTAATGGTTTGCTCAGCTCCTTGCTTGCTGTTGCCATAATGGATTGCAACACTCATACCTGCCTCGGCAAGCTCAGTGGCGATACCTTGACCAAGCCCTCGTCCTGCGCCGGTCACAAGAATGATCGGGGTGTTACTTTGATTCTTCATTCCTTTATACTAGTGCTGTCATTTTAATTACGAATAGAACGAAGCAGCTTGTTATTAGCACTTTTTCGACTATTAATTTTATCCTATTCCGATTATTGTCTGTCTAATGAAGGGGTATCGTCCATTGCTTATTGAGAACCTCGGTATTTCCCTGCCAGGAATGGAGGTTCTCCGTTTGCAACTCAATCAACATCTTGAGCGAACCGGTCCCGGAAACCATAGCCATGGCTATGGTCAGCTTTTGGTTTACTTGAGAGGGGAAGGCGCTCAGATCCTGGATGGGCAACGTTATGATGCAAGGAGTGGAACAGTGTTTTACGCTGCTCCTGGCAAACATCACGGTTTTGAGCGGCATCAGTCTCGCCGCCCATTGTGCCTAGTTCTTGATGTGAAGTTTAAGAGAGTGCGTGCCGAGCGAAAGCCCAACGTAATTGGCACATTGCCGGCTACATCGCTGAATCATATTCGCTCACGGGTGACTCAGCTTGTTGCCATGCGGGACATTGGTGAAGCAGATAGGCAGTTTTCAGTAGGAGGTATTATCCTTGATATATTGGATTCACTATTGCGATCGGTTGGGATGTTGAATGCGCGTCCGGCGCTTCCATCCGGTCGTAACTCTCTGACTCGAAGTGCAGAGAAGTTGATCATCTCTTGTCTGGATGACCCATCTGCGAACCTTGCCTTTCTTGCCAAGAAGCTCGGATACCAACGGGATTACCTTAACCGCGTTCTAAAGTCTCAATGCGGTCTGACTCTTGGCCAATTAAGAGCCCGTATTCGTTTGGGTGAGGCTCAGCGCCTTCTCGGCAAGGGTAAGTCGGTAGGTGATGTTGCCAGTGCTGTTGGAGTCGATGATCAAAACTACTTTGCACGTTGGTTCCGCCGGCAAACCGGATCCAGTCCCAGTGCGTGGAGAAACTAAGAAGGGTATGCGTTGTTCTGCTTATAAGCAGGACAAGCAGTATT
>CALCSP010000609.1 GCA_937893785.1 uncultured Verrucomicrobiales bacterium | reverse complement strand
TTTTAGAAATCCCAGCTTCAGCCACTCCACTCAGAACCAAAGTGCTCATTGCCGCTGCTGACCAAGAGTTACTGGATGCTCATCTTACGAGTAGCGGTCCCCCTATTGACCTCTCACAGTTAAGTGCAGGAGGGCCAAAGCGGTGGCCTGATACAGTGACAACAACTGGAAAGAACGGTGGCAAGCAGAAAGCTTTTGAGGTGGATGAAGTCACACTACCATTGGAAAATCCCTGGAATTCTTGGATGCGTCTGGGAGGTTTTGACTTCTTTGCCGACGGCAAGCGTGCCGCCGTCGCCACATGGCTGGGTGATGTCTTTATCGTAGATGGCATTGACGGAGAGTTCGGGCAACACAACTGGCAGCGAATCGCAACAGGGCTTTTTCAACCACTCGGTGTAAGGATCGTCAATGGAATCATTTACGTGACGTGCCGGGACCAGATAAGCAAGCTCCATGATCTCAATGGTGATAATGAAATCGATTATATCGAAAGCTTTAACAATGACCATCAGGTTACCGAGCACTTTCATGAATTTGCCATGGGACTGCAGACTGATGATGAGGGGAATTTTTACTACGCCAAGTCAGCACGACATGCCAAGACCGCGCTAGTACCTCATCATGGAACTTTACTCAAGGTAAGCGCCAACGGTAGCAAAACTGAGATTATTGCCAATGGTTTCCGCGCGGCAAACGGTGTTTGCCTCAATCCTGACGGCACATTCATTGTAACTGACCAAGAAGGTCACTGGAATCCGAAAAACCGTATCAACTACGTGAGAAAAGGCGGATTTTACGGCAACATGTTTGGCTACCATGATGTCACTGACAACAGTGACACAGCAATGGACCAACCGCTATGCTGGATCACAAATGCCTTTGATCGAAGCCCGGGTGAACTGATGTGGGTTCCCGAAAATGCAAAGTGGGGAGCTCTGAACGGGCAACTTCTTAACTTGAGTTATGGAACCGGGCGAATCTTTCTGGTTCCACACGAGAAAATCGAAAGTCAGGCTCAAGGAGGCATGATTTCTCTCGGGCTTGATTTCCCGACCGGCATCATGCGCGGAAGATTCCACCCAGAAAACGGCCAACTTTATGCTACCGGGATGTTTGCTTGGGCAGGAAGCAAACGTGGAGATGGTGGATTGTATCGTATCAGACATACCGGAAAAAACCCGAACATGCCGGTTAAACTGGAAGCTGCCAGCGACGGCATACAACTTGGTTTTACTACCCAGCTTGATGCCGATGCCGCCTCAAACACTCGCTCATACCAAGTAGAGGTCTGGGACTTAAAGCGAACCAGAAATTATGGATCACGACACTACAATCAGCGAAAGCTCGCCATTAACAAAATTAGCCTTTCTCCTGATAAAATGACTGTCCGGCTACATATTCCGGAATTAAAACCCACATGGGGCATGTCCATCAAATACAGGCTAAGCAATTCAACTGGTGAGCCCATGAGTGGCGAAATCCATAACTCTATTCACAAAATGCCTAGCTCTTAGGGCCAAATTCCCTCAGAGGACTTGCGCGCCATTCCAGCCTAATTTTCAACCTTGGGATCCGCTTCCATTTGCTCCCTCTCCATCTTGATTTTTCTGGTACCCTCGGGTGTCACAATTAGTGAGCCGTCCTGAGGCTGCTTGGAACCATTAGCATTGCCCTTCCATCTTCCGGATCCACTTGATCTGCCATCCTGATGATTGCAGGAGGTCATGCCAATGATTGCCATGACAATAAACACTCTCTGAATCAGCTTCATCACAAATTAAAGAAGATACATAGCACAAGATCACCGCGGGAATCAACCATTGTACACTGTCGGCATCCTTAGCAGATACGGTCAGCAAGGCGCCATTATTTTTGTGCTTTTAAATAGCCCGATCGCCGCAACCAATCCTCAAGCAGACCCGGCCACTTGCTAGATCCTTCATGCCGGCCAAGCCCGACTCCGTGTCGTCCTTCACGGAACAGATGAAACTCGCAGGAAATCCCAACCTTGCGAAGTGCGGAGACAAACCGCAATGCATTCTCGGCCGGAACAGCCCTATCCTGATCAGTTTGAAAAATGAATGTTGGTGGTGTGCGGCGGGTCACCTGTGTCTCCAGTGACATTTCACGCACAAGTTCAGGAGAAGCCGCCTCTCCAAGAAGGTTCCTGCGAGATCCCATATGAGTGACTCCCTTTTCCATGGAAATCACCGGATAAGCAAGGATCATAAAATCCGGACGGGACTCTTCCTTGTCAAACCGGGTCCCTGCCGTTGCCGCCAGATGCCCACCGGCAGAAAACCCCATAACACCTATACGTTTTGGATCAATATCAAACGATGCTGCCTCTTTCCTTACCCGGGCAATCGCTTTCCTGACATCATTTCCAGGCAATGGGTGTTTATGGGGAGCTACCCTGTAGCGCAGCACAAAGGCGCTGACGCCCCGAGCAGCGAACCAACGCCCAATATCATTACCCTCATAACTCATCACACACATACCGTATCCTCCACCCGGACAGATGATCACAGCTGCTCCATTCTCCCTACCAGCAGCCGGACGGTGTATTGTAAGAGTCACGCCGGCAGCGCCGGTCCCTCCCTGCCCATCAGCCCAAAGCTTAATGGTCTCGGCACCAGCAGAGATTGTTGCGAGCAATCCCCAAAAAACACTAACGATGATATATTTTGAAAACAACATGATTGTTATTCATCAATGAACTCCTAACTCATCAGTCAAGCACATTGGGTTTTCCTGGTTGAGGCTTTGGTTTGGGCTTGGGAGTAGGATTGGTTGGTGGCGGTGGTGGAGTGTGTTCAAAGCGCAACCCTGGTGCACCCTTGTAAATTCTCATGTTCTGGTCTGTAAACTCCCAACCGACCGGAAGGTTGTGGTCAACCTCTGCAATCCGCCTTGCTTCCAGATATGTGGAAAAAGCATCAGGTGCCACATAAAAATAGACATAATTACGATCAAGGAACGCCTGCTGCATTGTGGTTCGAACAAGCCCCCGTTCGGATTTCTTGATTGCTTCAATTTTTTCGCCAGCATTAGGGCGCGGCGAAATAATCAGGGTGCCATGCGGCCTCTCCGGATATGTACGCAACTGAACTTTGGCCATCGTGTTGCCTGTATTCTGCGCAAGAATAAAGTCCTCTGAAGCTTTCCTCTTAAATATTGTCCTGCGCTTATCCCCAGCACCTTCAACCATATGGATAATTCGCCGACCGGCACC
>CALCSP010000608.1 GCA_937893785.1 uncultured Verrucomicrobiales bacterium | reverse complement strand
TTGGTTTTCGGTAAACGCTCTGGATTATCCATCAAATGCGAAGCCCTTCAAGGACGGTTCACTATGGGTGAAACAAAATTTGCGAACTTAAGGCACTCATCATGCCCGGTAGTTGAATTTTCCCTAGTTTCTCAGGCCCACCTGCTGCATTAGGTTGTTCGTGGCTTCATATGCCTCTTCAACCCACTCCACAATTTTCGAGGGGTCAGGTGAATATTCCAGCTCGATGGAAACGGTGCCGTCGAACTCCAATTCCTTGATTGCCTGAAGATAGGGCGCGAATTTGACCACGCCGCGACCTGGGGGTAGGTCGCCATGGACTTTGCCGTCACAGTCACTGATATGCACATGCGTGGCTTTTCCCTTGAGTTTTTCCAGCTCGGCTGGGGAGGTATCTGCTAGGACAAGGTGGCTAACGTCGATATTTGCCTTGATGTTGGGCATGGCACAATCATCAATGAAGCGAACCATTTCCGGTATGCTGTTTAGGAGGCTTAGGCGGAAGGGTTCCAGTTCAAGGGCAATTTCCAAGCCGCGTTCACCTGCGTATTCACCGATTTTCCGGACACCTTCCACTCCCCATTCCCACTGAGCTTCGGGAGGGATGACTTCGCGCTGCCAGATATATTCTCCGAGTACAAGCAATAGGTTCTCGGATTCAAAGTTTTGTGCGAGATCGACGAACTTTTTGCTGCGCTCGATATGGTAGTCGCGTACTGGGTCATTGAAGTCGATCAGGCCGGCTGAGACAACGACGGTTGATGTGATGGGTAGGTTGTTTGCGCTACAGGTATCCTTGATTGTGTTGATCTCGACCTCGTCGATAGTCATTGCCTCAGTAAATATATCGACGGCGTCAAAGCCTATCCGTGCAATATGCTCCAGTCCGGTTTTGGTGTCCACGCCGGCCTGGTCGAACGCACTATTGATGATTCCAAGTTTCATTGAATTAGTTGATTGGGTTTTTAGGTTGATTAATCTTCACCGAGGCTTTTCGCGCTCTTGTCATCAGCGACAAGATCAGCAAACTCTACACTAGAGCGTTTGGCGTCATCCCTGCCGACCTGCAGGACCATTTCGTCACTTACTTTTTCCAGTTTGGTATAACCTGGGTGATGTGATTGCTTGAATGGGTCATTGGACCGCGCATTATAACAGCATATCAGTGCCCAACGGGCGTGATCTGAGAGGTTTGCTGCTGAGCAATGCAGGAGGTTGCAATGAAAAAAGAGGGCGTCTCCCGGTGCCATTTCGCACTGGACAGTCTCGAGTCTTTCTGTTGCTTCATGGACATATTCGGTATCAGCTCCAGCTTGTTCACCGGTCAGTATGTGGTTAACCCTGCCCATTTTGTGCGAGCCTTTCAGAACCTGTAGGCAGCCGTTTTTGGTTGTTGCCTCATCTACAGAAATCATGACGCTGCAGAGGTTGGGAAACAGTAATCCGTTTTGATACCAGTAACCATAGTCCTGATGCCAGGCCCACGCGCCACCAACTTTGGCATCCTTGAGGATCATCTTCGAGTGGTAGTGATAGGCTTCATCATCAAGTAGCAATTCGACTCGATCAACGATTCTCTGGCTGCGGGCGATCATTCCGTAAATGCCATCGCCGGGATGATTCCAAAGAGAGAGGCGCACATCATTACCTTGGCCGTCATCCATGGTCGATGCTGCCTTATCCATTGCGTGGTCATTGTGTGCGGTTTCACCCAATAGACGGATTTCTTCGCCACTGAAGAGTCCACGTAGGAACAAGTAACCATCGCGGTGGTAAGCAGAGATTTGCTCTTGGTCTAATATGGCCATGCTTATTTTCGGATTTATTCCGTTGTCGTGATTTTAGGGGTTAGCAGGGCAAAAAGCCCACTTTTTTCTGTATAGAAATATGCATTTTCAAGCTTCTCATAGGTTTGCCTGAAGTGTTTGTGCCCAAAGTCTAGGCGGTAGTGAGTCAACATGATGACGCAATCAAGCAAGCGCCGCCAAGCCGTTGTTTATCGGATTCTAAGCCTTTTGCTTACCGAGGTTTAACTATTTGAAAAGCAGGAAGGGCTTTAACTTTTCAAGAGTTGCGGTTCCTATGCCGTGAATGCGTGTTAGGTCACTGATTTTACGATAGGTTCCGCTGGAGCGCCCTTCAATAATACGGTTGGCCAGTTGTTCTCCGATACCAGGTAGTCGCATTAATAGGTCGCGACTTGCAGTATTTGGGTCAACAGAGCTTGGAGGTGGAGTTGGTGTTTGCCTGGCAATCGCTAGCTCCTCAGTTTCCGCGCGTTCTGCTTGGCGCTCTTCGGGAAGGGATTCCCAGTCAGTCAATGCCCAGATTCCTTCTGCGGACTTTGCGGCTTTAAGCTCCAGATCCTTTAGTCTGGCACGATATTCATCGGCGCTTACGCTTTCCGAGCGGCGTCGGCAGACACCGAAAGCACGGGCAAGACCCCGGGAAATGAGAAGGCTTGCCAGGTCTTCGCCAGTGGATGTTTCCACGAAAGCATAGATGCGTTTAAAGCGACTATCGCCCCTGGCGTCAGCAAAGGCGGTAGTGACAGTAAAAGGTTCCTTAAGTAGCCGTTGAACTGACTTCCATGCCTGGGAACCATAGGCTTTTGCCTGCGTAATGGAAGTCGTGTGGTTGCCGCCATGAGTGGATATACCGAAGTAGCGTCGTTGCGCTCGCAGTCGCCTCGCATCAGTCGTGTTATGGACCTGTTTTTCCATACAGTCTGCACCATAAAGCCTTACAGTGCGGCGGCTGCCGTCCTGAAAAAGAACTTCAAAGCTGTCACCATCAGCCCATTCTGTTGAGGAGAGTACGCATTCTTTGAATGTTGATAGTTTTTCCAGTGAGGCTGCATCGGAGGGAACACTTAAGCACAACCAAACTAAGATGGCGCACATGCCTGAGCCGGTAATTTTAACGAGTAATCTTAATGTGTCTTTCATTGAGGACTTCCGTTTTTTCTGAAGCTGACTTTTTTCTTTACGAGGCAATAAGGCGCCCTGCCCGGTAAATGGCTATTCATTACTTACAAATCCATTAACAGATGAGGTTAAAAGATGCCAGAAGAAGAATTGATTACAGGACTTGTCTCGACTTAATGTTTCAGAAATGAAACTTTCAAGCCTGTTCTACTTGCTCTTTGCTGTATTGCTTTTTGTCTGGCCCGCTTCCGCGCAGGATACGTTGCCGGAGCTTGCACTTTGGCCTGAGAGCCTTGTTCCTGATGAGCCAGACGATATTGAAAAACGCAAGAAGCCGACTACCACTGACAAAACCGGTAAGATGCGAATTGCCTATGTGGATAACCCCACATTGACTGTCTACAGAGCTTCTGAAAAGAATGCAAATGGTGCGGCGGTTGTCATCTGTCCGGGTGGTGGCTACAATATCCTCGCCTGGACTCATGAGGGAACTGAGATTGCCGAGTGGCTGAATTCCATCGGGGTGTCGGCCTTTGTGCTCAAATACCGTGTGCCTCGGCGTGATCCCGTTACTCCACATGTATTACCCCTTCAGGATGCACAAAGAGCGATCCGCTTGGTACGCTCTAATGCCGAGGAATGAGGAGTTGACCCGAAGCGGGTGGGAATGTTGGGGTTTTCTGCGGGGGGACACTTAACCGTGATGGCTGGTACATGTTATCATGAGGAAACTTATGATAAGGTTGATGGTGCCGACGAATTAAGTGCCCGGCCGGATTTCCTCATTCCAGTTTACCCTGCTTATTTGGGTGCAGGTAAAAACAAGGAAGGCCTGTCACCCTTAATCAAGGTTACCAGCAAGACTCCACCTGTTTTTCTGGCCATTACACATGATGATGGGGACCGGGCTTATTATGCGGCCTTGCTGTATGCGGCCTTGCAAAAGAACAATGTGGTCGGCGAATTGCACATTTATGCAAAGGGTGGGCATGGTTACGGTATGAGGCAATCCGGCAATCCTGTCCATACCTGGCCGCAACGTTGTGCGGAATGGATGCGGGCGATGGGATTTCTGGATACGGCCCGATAAAAATCTGCCTATTGTGAATTTAACCTTGCCGCCTCAATCACAGCTTCCGCTGTCATGGACAGCTCTTCCATTACTGTATTGCCGGGTGCACTGATGCCAAATCGGTCGATGGCAATGATTCTTCCTTTATCCCCGATGTATTTCCACCATAATCCACTAACACCGGCTTCTATAGCGACACGGTTTGTGCAATGGGGCGGCAACACCTCGTTGCGATAATCAGCAGGTTGTCGTTCAAACCGTTCAAAGCAAGGCATCGAAACGACGCGTGTACCCGGTCCGATTTCTTCACTTGCAGCAAGGACATGTTGAACCTCGCTGCCACTTGCCAAAAGGATGATTTCAAGTTCATCTGTCTCTTTTCTTAGAATATAGCCACCTTTTCTTACACCCTCACGCTTAGTTTTGGATGTCGCTTGGTTAAGGGATGGCAATCCCTGGCGGGTCAACATGAGGGCGCTGGGGCCATCTGTGCGCTGGAAGGCCGAGGCAAATGCTCCGGCCGTTTCTTCTGCGTCGGCAGGGCGCAATACGTCCAGACCTGGAATGACCCGTAAGCCACTTACCGTTTCCACCGGTTGGTGGGTTGGGCCGTCTTCTCCAACGCCAACCGAGTCATGAGTGAAAATGTAGACTGTCGGCAGGTGTGCAAGGGCAGCCAGCCGGATAGATGGGCGAAGATAATCGGCAAAAACGGCAAATGTTGCTCCGCTGGCTCGGAAAACACCATCATAGGCGATTCCATTCATGATGGCCCCCATACCGTGTTCGCGAATGCCAAACCATATATTCCGGCCTTCTGGTGTCCCATTTTGGGGTTCGAAGTCCTTTGCGGATTTAATATAATTCTTTGTTGAGCCATACAGGTCAGCGCTTCCTGAAACAAGCATAGGCATGGCCTCTGCGATCGGTTGCAGGACCTCGCCACCTGCTGCTCTAGTGGCAAGCTTGTTGTCTTGCTCAAACTCCGGAATTTGCTCCAGGAGGTCAGAAGGAATTGATCCGTTCAGTGCGCCGGTTAAGAGGCTCTCCTTTTCAGGGTTTTCCTTTGACCATTGCGCAAAAGTTTGTTGCCATTCAGCATAGCTATCCGCTAATTCTTGACTGCGATTTCCGAAGTATTCACGGACGTTTTCCGGCACGTGAAAAGTTTCTTCCGGCAGGCCCAGACCCTGACGGGCAGACTCGGCAAATTTAGCGCCTCCTTCGCCATGCCCCGCGGCTGTCCCAGCCACTTCGGGAATGCCACGGCCGATTTCGGTTTTGCAGATAATAAGTTTTGGGTGACCGTTATCGTTGCTCTTGGCATTTTCAACAGCGGCTACAATTGCTGCAATGTCATGTCCATCGATGACTTCAGTGTCCCATCCCATGGCCGCAAACCGTGCGGCTGTATCTTCACTCTGAGTTTTCACAGCCATGGCATCCAGAGTGACGTCATTGGAATCGTATAGTAGGATCAGATTGTCGAGTTGGAAGTGGCCTGCAAAGGCGACAGCTTCTGCTGCAACGCCTTCCTGGATGCAACCATCACCTGCTAGGGCAAAGACATGATGATCAATAATGGTATGCTCCGGTGTGTTAAATCGTGCCGCAGCCATTTTTCCGGAAACGGCATAACCTACTGCATTGCCGATGCCTTGGCCCAGTGGTCCAGTGGTTGCCTCGACACCCGGTGTTTCACCAAATTCCGGGTGACCAGGAGTGCAACTACCGAGTTGGCGGAAATTCTTTATTTCCTCCAGAGATAAGTCATACCCGGCCAGATGCAGCCATGCATAAAGGAACATTGAGCCATGCCCCGCAGAAAGCAGGAATCGGTCTCGATTGATCCATTCGGGATCGCGCGGATTAAAACGGAGGGAGTGACCAAACAAGGCTGCTCCAACTTCTGCGGCTCCAAGTGGCAGGCCAAGGTGACCCGATGAGCACTTGTGGATTGCGTCAATGGCCAGTCCACGTGCTGCGGTTGCGGCGGCAGATAGAGAAGAGGTATTTATATCGCTCATGTTTGGCGCCAAGTTAGAGATATGAGGTGTTGCTGCAAGAAATGAAAACATTGGAATGCTTATTTCTTGATTGGCAAACACGCAAAATAGGCTCTTAGCGAGGATATTGCCCAGGATGCTTGCCGAAAAGTATCTTCGCTGTTATCTTGGATTTGATCCCTTTTTGCTCATGAAAATCCCCCTTTTTCCTTCACGAGCCTTCCAGCTCCTTCTTTGCGTACTGTTCCTATCAAGCGCTAATTTGTTTGGTGTGGTGATCAACGAAATTCATTACGATGAGGAGGACAAGACCATACGTGCGGAATTCATCGAGTTATATAATCCGAGTGATGTAGCTGTTGATATTTCCGGGTGGTATTTTTCCAGTGGTATCGACTACAGCTTTCCTGATGGAACCATCGTCGAGGCAAAAGGCTACCTTGTTATTGCAGAGGATCCTGCCGTTATGAGTTCGTATTTCGGCGTGGATGATGCCCAGGGGCCGTTCAGGAATAAAACGTCACTGAAAAACGCTGGAGAAAAAATTACCTTACGGGATGCCTCGGACAGCAAGGTGGATGAAGTTGACTATAGGCTTGGGTTCCCTTGGCCGACTGTCGGGGATGCGGTAGGATCACCTGCGGCAAGCCCTTCCATTGAACTGATCAATTCATCCCTTGATAATGACTTGGCTGGTAGTTGGAGAGCATCAGGTTTTCCTGTCACTACGGCAGTTGGTGGCGGAGGACCGGTCACTTTTGTGCAATCCGGTGACGTGTGGGAATATCTAGATGATGATAGTGACCTCGCCGGCACTGACTGGACAACGGACAGCGCAAATAAGGGTAACTGGGCGAGTGGCCCCTCCCAGCTTGGGTATAATGAACGGGATGAGGCCACGGTGGTAAGTGATGGCGATGGGGATTTCAGCACGACGCCAAGAGCGGTGACCACATATTTCCGTAAGGTGGTTCAGATTTCCGGACTGGCCGGTTTTTCAAATATGAAATTTAGGCTATTGCGCGACGACGGAGCCGTCGTCTTTGTCAATGGCGTTGAAGCTTTCCGTGACGCGATGCCTTCAGGAACCATTACTGCGGAGACTTTGGCTAGTGATACGCAGGGAGGTAGTGCCGAGGATGCGTTTGTCGAACATAATGTTTCACCAAGCCTTTTTGTTGAGGGCGAAAATGTGATTGCCGTTGAGATCCACCAGGCAAGTGTCACAAGCAGTGATATCAGTTTTGACCTAGAGCTGATTGGTGGAGTTGGTCAGAGCATGTCTGCAACAAAGCCTACGCCTGGTGCGCAAAACAGATCTTTTGCGTTGAATGCACCACCTCAAATTCGTCAGGTTCGTCATGGTCCTGTTGGTCGTGTTCTTGCGCAGGACAAGAGTATCCTTCCTGGAGAAGAGGTTTTAATTAGTGCCAAGGTTACCGATCCTGACGGGGTATCTTCTGTCATTCTTCAATATCAGGTGGTGGAACCCGGTGATTACATCAAACATGATGACCCACGTTACGCGACGCTTTGGACGAGTTTGCCAATGCTCGATGACGGTGATGCTGGTGACCTGACCAGTCAGGATGATGTCTATTCCGTGACAATGCCGGCTTCTCTACAGCAGCACCGTCGACTAATTCGTTATCGTGTCATTGCAACTGATAGTGCTGGTGCTGGGATCCGTTGCCCTTACGAAAATGATAGTGGACTGAATTTTGCCTTTTTTGTTTATGGCCAAGTGCCTATTTGGAATGCGGGTGGTACGAATTATGATTTTTCTAACCTTGAGCCAGTTCAGATCTATCACCTGATCACTACGCGAGAAGAGCATGAGGAATCACAGCATATCCCAAGTGCAAATACCTCTAGTTACCGGGGCAGTGATTATCTGTGGACGGGCGCGCTGGTTTCCGATGGCACGGTTTATGATCATATCGGATTTCGTGCTCGTGGCGGAGTATGGCGATATGCAATGGGGAAAAACATGTGGAAGTTTGACTTTCATCGTGGTCGCCGTTTTCAGGCAAGGGATGATTACAATAAGAAATACCGTCGCAACTGGGATAAGCTAAATTTTTCAGCCTTGATTCAGCAGGGAAATTTTGCCCAGCGGGGGGAACAGGGGCTTTTTGAGGGTGCTGGATTTAAACTGCACAATTTGGCGGGAAATCCCGCACCCAAGACGCATTATGTTCATTTCCGTATCATTGAACATGCGAGTGAAACTGGTCCAAGTGCATCACGATTTGACGATGATTTTCAGGGCTTGTATATGGCCATAGAGCAAATGGATGGGCAGTTTCTCAGTGAGCATGATCTGCCTGATGGTAATCTTTACAAGATGGAAGGAGGATCAGGCACCCTTAATAATCAGGGCCCTCTTCAGCCGAAAGACCGTTCAGACCTGAACGCTTTCTTTGCCTACAAGAATTCTTCCCAGACCCGGCAGTGGTGGGAGCAACGATTGGTGTTAGAGGATTATTATAGTTTCCGAGCTATAGCCACGGCGATTCATGATTACGATATTCATGCCAACAAGAATTACTTTTACTTTCATCGACCCGAGAACCCCGATGATCCTCATTCAGGGAAGTGGCAGGTGCTTAACTGGGATCTTGATCTGACTTGGACAACTCATTATGGAGGCGGCGGTACCCGAGGTCCACTTAGTTCCTATGTATTGAATATTCCAGAATTTGCGCTGGGTTACCGTAACCGCACCCGCGAGATCATGGATCTGCTGTTTAATGATGAGCAGACCGGGATGATACTTGATGAGGTCGCACAGTTTGTATACACGCCAGAGGAGGCAAAAAGCTTTGTTGATGCCGATAAAGATATGTGGGATACCAACCCAATACTCAGCTCTGGTTATGTGAATTCGAGTAAGGCGGGGCACAACCGCTACTGGCAAGAGGTGTCTCCACGTAATTTCGGGAACATGATCCAACACGTGAAGGCACACATTGCCAGTCAGCGTTCCTACATGCGCTCCAATATTTTGAATGCTGATGAGTCGAGGATTCCTAATACTCCGGCAATTACCTATGATGGTCTTCCCGGGTTTCCAGTCAATGGACTGCGCTTTGCTTCCTCGGGTTTTTCGAGTCCTTCAGGCTCAGGTTTTATGGCTATGGAATGGCGACTAGCTGAAGTGACGCTACCGCAGGAATTGAATAAGATTGCGCGACCGAAATATGAGATTAACGCGGACTGGGAAAGTGGCGAGCTTGATGCTTTTCAGAGTAGCATAGATTACCCTGCTCGGACTGTTCGACCAGGCGTCAGATACCGGGCAAGGGTTCGGCACAAGGACAACCAGGGTCGCTGGAGTCACTGGTCGGATCCCGTTGAGTTTGTCGCATCAAGTCCGGATATCAGCCCGTATGTTGCCTCTCTGCGTATTAGCGAGATCCATTACCATCCATTGCCAGCCACCGCAGAAGAAGAGGCGCAGGGATGGCAGGATTCCGACTTCGAGTTTATTGAGATCTACAATACGGGCGATCTAGAGATTGATCTGACCGATGTCCGCTTTACCAAGGGCATCGACTTTGATTTTGTCCCAGGCACGGTTGTCGCTTCGAGAGATTACGTGCTTGTGGTAAGAAACCAGGCAGCTTTTCAGTCCCGGTATGGTGCTGGCTTGCCTGTTGCAGGCGAATGGAATCCTGATGATAAGCTCGATAACGGTGGGGAAAATCTGAGGCTTTCTCTGGGTGCGGGTATTCCAATTGTGGAGTTTCGCTATGGAGACGATTGGCCTTGGCCAGAAGGAGCAGATGGCGATGGCTTTAGCCTCACCTTGCATGTTCCTTCCACTGCACAACCTGGAGATCATCAGGATCCGGAAGCATGGCGTGTCAGCCGTTTTATGGGAGGTTCTCCAGGGACTGACGATGGTATCGTGTTTTCCAAATGGGCACTGACCAGCGGTTTGGGAGAAAGTGCGGATTGGAATCGCGATGTGGATGGCGATGGTTTGAGTAACTTTATGGAATATGCACTGGCAACCAATCCTCAGGCATCATCTGTTGGGCGAGTTCCAAAGGTCAACAGGCAGCAGGTTGAGGGTGGTGAGCAAGCAGGTAGCTACATCACATTTACGTTCCGCCGGCAGATTGCTGCAGAGGACTTGAACTATAGCGTTGAATTTTCTGAGAATCTCGATACGTGGAGCGTGGTTCCCGGTTTTCCTTACTCCATCACATTGCACGACGATGGTACTAGGACTGAAGTTTGGCGTATGCCTTTTGAAGTGAATATGGTCGGTAATTACTTCGTGCGACTTAGAGTGGAGGGTTAGCGTGGTATCTCATAAAGGGTGCATTATGACGCTCTTTTACTTCCTGTCGTTGACAGTCTGGGCGAGTGGGCGCAATCTACACGTTCCCCCTTATTCATCTGAATCGATCTCTATTATGTCATCACGAAAATTAACCCTTGGTCTGCCAAAGGGCAGTCTTCAGCAGGCAACCCTTGACCTTTTTGAGAAGGCAGGCTGGAACATCTACGTTTCCTCCCGTTCTTACCGACCGACTTCCGATGATTGCGAATTGGAACTGCGCCTGATCAGGGCACAGGAAATTGGCCGTTATGTTGATCATGGTTTTCTTGACTGTGGCATTACCGGTAAGGACTGGATCGCAGAGAATAGAGCTGATGTGGATGTGATCTGTGACCTTGCTTACAGTCGCGCTTCAAGTAATCCTACACGTTGGGTTCTTGTTGTCCCTGAAGATTCGCCTGTGCAAAAGGTCGAGGATCTTGAGGGCAAGCGTATTGCCACAGAGAGCGTTGGCATTACCACGGATTTTTTAAAGAGTAGAGGTGTTAATGCCGAGGTGGAATTCAGCTGGGGGGCTACAGAGGTCAAAGTCCCCGAACTTGTTGATGCCATAGTTGATGTGACCGAGACCGGCTCATCGCTTAGGGCAAACAAGCTACGTATTGTGGATACACTGATGGAGTCTTATCCCCAGTTCATTGCCAATAAGGCAGCTTCGGCGGATGAATGGAAGCGCTCCAAGATTGATAACATGGCTTTGTTGCTCAGTGCCGCACAGGCCGCACGTGATGTAGTGGGTCTAAAGATGAACATTCCCGCTGATCAGTTGGATGTTTTTCTTGAGAAACTGCCCGCATTGCGAAATCCAACAGTTTCAAGGCTGGCTGATGAGGCCTGGCTGGCCATTGAAACCGTGTTGAATGAAGCTGTTGTAAGGGAATTGATCCCTAAACTAAAAGGGTTGGGAGCAGAGGGAATTATTGAATATCCCTTAAATAAGCTGGTGTTGTAAGTGTTCAAAAGAGACATCAAAGGGACTCAATTCCTTGGTTTATCGCCATTTTTTGCCATAAAATGGGTGAATGGCACGGAAAAAGACCTAGCGGAAAGCTCTGATTGATGGTATAGCCCTTGCCCCCGGTTTAACCGGGACTCCTGATATAAGCCAATGGGTTCACTTAAAAAAAGAAGGAAGACCAAGACTAATAAGCATAAACGCCGCAAGCGCATGCGTGCCAATCGTCACAAGAAGCGCCTGCGTTATAAGTCGTAAGTGCTGTTTTCCAGGCAGCCGGGTTGGTTCCCCAGCAATCTGTCACTGCTTCATCACTTGATCGGGATGGCGCTGTTTGATTACCGTGATCCGTGGTTTTGTCATTCAGGCTTCAGGTATGAGCTGACTTGGCTAATGGCTATGTCCTTCAAGATGAAGATTCCTGCTGGTCATTCTCCATTGCCTGTTTGATTTCCTGAATAATTTCGGATTTCAGTTCGGCTTTTAGTTCGGCCTTCAGGTCTTCTTTGAGTTCCCCTTTGAGGTCTTCTCGAAGGGAGCGCTTTAATTCTTCGGTTGGTCCGCTGTAATAGCCGTCATCATGATATCCATGATCGTAATGATAGGGATCGTGATGATAGGGATCGTGATGATCGTGATGATCGTAGTGATCATGCTCATGGCCGGAACTGTCTGCATTTCCTTCGGTGCCGCTCTGATCCCAAACTGCATCACTAGTTGGATCAACTGGTGATGTGTCCTCCTGCAGACCGGTGTGGTATTCGTCAAATGCACCATCACCTGCTTCCTGATCATCTGCGGTTTCATCGTGATAGACCGCTTCGTTATCAGGGTCATATTCGCGGGTTCCTACTACAGCAACTGACTCGTCTGTGCTTTGGGCCTCTTTGGCGTTTTCACGCTTTTTCTGCATTTCCATGCTCTTGGCGAGAGCCTTACGTTCCTCTTCCCTTTCCAGTGCCTCCCTCTTTGCCGTTTTTCTTTCAAGCCACCATGCCATCCATATACACAACTCATAAAGAAGCACCATGGGACCTGCCAGTAATGACATAGTGAATATATCCGGTGTGGGAGTAATGACTGCCGCAAGGACAAACATGATTACGATTGCGTAGGAACGCGTGGAACGCATCATTTTGGAGTCCAGAAGGTCCAGTTTGACCAGTGACATCACTACGACAGGAAGCTCAAAGCAAAGCCCGAAAACCAGACTAAGCATGGTGACAAAAGAGACGGTGTATTTAAATCTTAGTTCCGTGGATATCTCGACGCCGGCATTGAATTGCTGGAAAAACTCCAGTGCTCGCGGAATCACGACGAAATAGGAAAACAGAACCCCCGAGGCAAACAATAAGAAGCTGATAATGACTACCGGGATGATTAGCTTCTTTTCTTTCTCATTGAGCCCGGGAATAACAAATTCCCCAATAAAATAGAGGATGAGCGGAAAGGAGAAGATCAGGCCTGAGTAGAGGCAGATCTTGAGGACGCTCATGAATCCCTCAACAGGACTGAGAACGATCAGCTGGGGATCGTATCCTGCCTGTTCCACCGGGAAGTTGATGATGGCAATGAGATCCTTGTAGAAAAAGAAAGCGACGATCGTGGAGATCAGAAGTGTTCCAACTACCTTCATCAGGGTGCCGCGAAGATCTTCAAGGTGCTCGAGAAATGGTTTCTCAGTGTCCTCGAATTTTTTTGCTGCGGCACCAGTGCCGAACTTGATGAATTTCTTTAGGAAAAACATTGCGTCGTCATTATCCCCAAAAATTCAGGGGCGGAGAATTTGATAAGCCACTCCCTGAAAAATGCAATTAATCAGGGGCTAAGTTTGCAGGGTGAATGAACCTTGGTGACGTTTTTCTGAAGAATCGGATAAATTGATTATCAACGTTTAGGAAATGCCTTGCCTCGGTGTGTGGCGAATCTTTTATTATGTAGGATTGAGCTTATCCTTCCAGTAAACAAGCCTGGTGTTCACGTTTTCTGGAGATGGCGCTCCATCAGCGCTTCTTGCAGTAAGTGCTGAGTTGATCTCCAGCAGGGAGAAGACGGATTCATCAAATTGGCTTGAGAATTCCTGATAGGTTTCAAGTTTG
>CALCSP010000607.1 GCA_937893785.1 uncultured Verrucomicrobiales bacterium | reverse complement strand
TACGCAATGCCCGACTGACATCCCAAAGCACAATACCGCGTTCTGGGTAATACACGAAGGGAACGCGACCAAATCCGCTGACCTTCATCACCAATGAATCAGGAGCAATTGCTCCCAGACGGGATATATCCGCCCAGATAGTGGGTTTACGGTCTGCAATATTTGACTTGTCTTCAGGCCATACTTTGACAATTGCCTCAGTTCCTCCGCTCTTATTGTCGGTTCCCGGTCTGAGTAGATTCCCCCCCCCGGCAATGCCACTAACTCCATTAAAACTGGTAGCAGCTCGCCAGTTCAAATCGTTATTTCCATGAATGATATAGCGCGGAAGCTCCATCAGATTCATTGCATAACCTGCCTTAGCACCATTAACCGTCATTGCTGAGCTGTAACCAGCCTGAACTGCCTTTGCAATCACCTGATCATTGTACTCACCGTAAGGATAGGCAAAACTGGAAATCCTAACCCCGAAACGTTTTTCCAGTTTTTCCTTGGAAATCTTCAGTTCCTTGAGCAACCAAGCTTCATACAGTTGTGGCGTGGCGAACTTCTTCCGTGCCCTGACTAGAAAATCATGCGAAATGCTGTGACTCCCTAATTCACCGCCAGCAGCAATCAATGCCCTTACCTCACTGTCCGAGAGCGTGCGTCCACTTCCTCCAAGGAAATTCGTATAAACATAGAAAGTAAACGGATAGCCAAATTTCTTTAGAATCACAAGCGCCTCAGTGAAAAGATCCTTGAACCCATCATCGATGGTAATCACAACACACTGACGAGGAATCTGCTTTTCACCCTTTCTCCAAGCTACGTAGTCAGCAAGGGGAATGACTGGAATTTCCGCCTCATGAAGAGCCTTCATCTGCTCATGAAACTTGGAAACACTGATACGCATATCAGTCGGGGTTCCACGAGAAATGAACTGATGATAACCCAAAATGGAAACCTTTGCCCCCTTGTCGATTATCGGCTCGGCCACATTACCTGCTATAGGCAGTGGCTCTGGAGTCATATCCACCTCGACCAGCGGCTCCTCGGGCAGAAGCAATTCTGCAGACTGCTCCCTGGGTTTGTCACAGGAGTTTGCCAGCAAGCAGGCCACAATAGCTACTGTAAACAGCTTAAAACTGCATTTACCCAGAACACCTTTCATTTGAGTCAAAAAGCACACTACGCGAAGCCCTTATCTCATGCAAAACATGCAGTCTAAAAAAGCTAAGTTTTCCTGAAGAAAATCCCAATTAACGGCAACCAATCCTATCTCTTGGAGGCCTAAACAATACCTGAACCTGCCACATCCCTAAGAGAATGAGTGCCTTGCCAATATACCTTACACACGGGGGGATTTGTCTTGTGCTTGCCATCTCTTTCCACATAAGATACGCACTTACTGACAATTTCCAGACCCGCAATATAAAACGAACCAATACATATGCGCCTCAAGTCGCTGAAACTGCACGGTTTCAAATCATTCGCCAATCGCACCGACTTCGAGTTTCACCCGGGAGTGACTGGAATCGTAGGGCCCAACGGGTGCGGGAAATCCAATGTGGTTGATGCTATACGCTGGGTTCTTGGAGAAACCTCCGCAAAAGCCCTGCGGGGCGGAGAGATGGCCGATGTCATTTTTAACGGCACGGACAAGAGGAAGCCTGTGGGGATGGCTGAGGTTACCCTGACTCTATCTGACTGTGAGGAAGCGCTTGGGCTTGAATATAACGAAGTGGCATTCACGCGGCGGGTATTCCGTGATGGCAAGTCCGAGTATCGATTAAATGGTAATCTTTGTCGCCTGAAAGATATCCACGAGATTCTCATGGATACCGGTATCGGCCGCACTGCATATTCAATCATGGAGCAAGGCAAGATTGATATGCTACTTAGCTCAAAACCGGAAGACAGAAGAACTGTTTTTGAGGAAGCCGCGGGAATCACAAAGTTTAAGAGCCAGAAGAAAGAGGCTCTGCGCAAGCTCGAATACACAGAAGCAAACCTTTTGCGTGTCACGGACATCATCGAGGAGGTTAAGCGCCAGATCAACTCCCTAAACCGTCAGGCCAACAAGGCACGGCGCTACCAGGAATTACTCACCGACGTCAAGGTTCTGGACGTTCATTACAGTCACCGCCAGTTTATCGAACTCGATGCTGAGAAAAGCGAGCTGAACAATTCAATCCATTCACTGGGATCAACAATCACCACGCTCCAGACACAGACGGTCGAGAAGGAAAAAGCAATTGTAGAGGCCCGTGATGCTCTTGCTGCTCTTGAAGCGGAAATCGCCTCCAGACGCGAACAGCTCATCGAGACACAAAACAGGATCACCTCAGCTCAAAACCGCATCGAATTCAATGAGGAAAGACAACTCGAATTGCAGGAGCTTGTCAGTCAAAATTCCGAGGACATCGCCAATACCCACTCCACTCTTGGCAAGGAGGCATCGGAACTTGAAGTAACTGCAGAAGCTCTTCGCAGAATCACAGAAAATCTGGCCCGGCAAGGGCGTCAACTCGAAGAACAGGAGCAACTCAATGTCAGCCTGAAAAAAAGGCGCACCGCTCTGGATGATGAATTACTGCAGCTCAGGCAGTCCATCACCAGTAGTGAAACACAGATAGCCGAAACCCGCGCAGAACTAGGATCTTACTCCTCGCAAAGTGAAAGCAACAGGGAGCGTGAAGGGCACCTCAGCGGAGAAATAACCAGCCTTGAAAAGGAGCATGCGGAGCGCAAGTCCGAGTCGAGTTCACTTGGTGAGCAATTAAGTGCGGCAGATCAATCCCTCGGTGACAATGAAACTCAACTGGCAATCGCCGAGAAAAATTTCCAAGAAATCCGCAATAACAATACGCGCTGCGCAAGAGAACTTGCAGAACTGCACCGTGAACTGGCTGAAAAGGAGTCTCGTCTGGAAGTCCTCAAGGCTCTTGTGGCCGAGGGTGAGGGCTTGGAATCCGGAACTCAGGCAGTTCTTAGCGGCCTTAATGAACATGGAATTCAGCCTTCGAGCATTCGTGGCCTCTTAAGCTCATTTATCGAAGTCCCAAGCGATTACATACCGGCCATTGAAGCCGCGCTCGGCGCCCACCTGCAAACTATTCTGGTCAATGATCAGGAAACTGCTGAAAGGGCCATTAACGTCCTTGCCAACGAGCGACTTGGGCGGGCCACAATGATCCCTGAAAATTTCGTGGCCATTCGTTCTGAGAGGCAGATGATGACTCTTCCTGCAGGCGTTAATGCATGGGCCCTGGACAAGATCAAGTCCACAGAAAATGTGCGCCCCCTCCTAGAGCAACTACTTGAGCAAACACTCATCGTTGAGGATCTCAGCAAAGCTATTGAGCTAAGAAACGAATTACCAGGTCACAGTTTTGCCACGCTGGATGGCGCCTTCATCAGTTCAGACGGTATCATCTGCGGCGGCAAGGGAGAGGCTGATGAAGCCGGATCACTCCTAGCAAGACTTAATGAGATCAAGCTTCTGGAAACTCAGGCGGCTGACCTCAACGACCGACTGGGTGAGAAGCAACTGGAGCTTGACCAGATCGAGCAAGAAGGTGGAGCCCTATCAAAACGAGTTGATGAGTGCCGTGAGAAGTTACAGACGGCTCAAATCACGCGCTCAACCCTTCAAGGAAAACAATCATTACTCGAAAGGGAAAGAGAGGGACTGGACTCCAAGCTTAAAAATCTTAAATGGGAGCAGAGCGAGTTGCAGCAGCGCCGAGAAACTGCAGAAATCAAGCTCAGGGAGCTCGAGGAGCAGCAAAGACATCTTACTGAAAAATTGCAGGTTTCCGGTAACCGACGCTCCGAGATCGAAGCCGAACTAAATGAAGTCAGCCATCAGGAAGTGCAATCGACCGAGAGGCTTGCTGAACTACGAACCAGCATGGCCGTTGAAGAACAGTCCAAGCAAGCGCTTCAGGAGCAGCAAGCCCCTATAGCTGCACGAATGAAGGAGCTTGAGGCTATCATTTCTCGTCGTGAAACCGATGTCACTAAATACAAGGACCGCATCGCCAGCGCGAACACCGAAAGCTCATCACTCAAGGACAAAATTCAAGACATGACTAAGAGCGCCGAGCAACTCGGAACCGCACTTGGGGATGTCACAGAGCAACGTATCCAGCGCCAAAATGCAGTCGATGATGCAGAGAGCACATTACGCAGCACTCGCAAGGAGCTTAATGCATTAACAGAGCAAAGAGGCAAGGAAGAGATCAAGGTCACTCAAATAGACCTTCGAATAGAAAATCTTAATACAACAACAAGCCAGCGTTACAACATCAGACTTGAACATTTTGAACCTGACAGTCATGCCCTGCTAACGGCAATTGCTGATCAAAAGAAGGCCCGAGAGCGAAGGGAAAAGCGTAAAAACACGATCGCTCAGAAACAATCCGAAGGGCTTGATGTTGCAGAAGTCGACGAATCCCGCGAAAGCGAGACGTCTGCGAACATCTCTGACTCACACCCTGAAAGCGACTTGCCAAGTAATGAAGCAGACGCAATTCCAGGGGATGATCAACCGGACTGGAATTTTGTAGAAATGATAATTGGTGAATTGAGACAACGCCTTGATTCAATGGGACCAGTCAACCTTGAGGCTATTGAGGAATTCGAGGCTTTGCAGGAACGTTATGACTTTCTTACCAAGGAACATGATGACCTGATCAACTCCAAAGAACATCTCCACAAAGTTATCAGCAAGATCAACCGTGAGACTCGTACGCGTTTCGCTGACACCTTTGAACAAGTCAGGAATAACTTCCGGGAAGTATTCAAAGAGCTTTTCGGCGAACAGGCCAAGGCCAACCTTATGCTCCTCGACGAGACGGATCCGCTTGAAAGCGGGATTGACATTATTGCGAAACCTCCAGGCAAGAAACCGCAATCCATCACCCTGCTCTCGGGGGGAGAAAGAGCCATGACAGCTGTAGCCCTGCTGTTCTCAATCTACATGGTCAAACCGTCGCCATTCTGTGTCCTTGATGAGCTTGACGCCCCCCTTGACGAGTCAAATATCGGACGATTTGTTAAGTTGCTCGAACGTTTTACCCAGCAAAGCCAGTTTGTAATCGTAACCCACAACAAAAGGACAATGAACCGCTGTGAGGTAATATACGGGGTCACTCAGGAGGAATTTGGCATCAGCAAGCTAATAGGCATGCAGTTCGCCTCTCACCAGAAAACGGGTGGACCCGAAAAAGTCACCTGAAATCTGCATTGCTACGGTGGCGCTATCCGTTAGAATGTCCTTATAGAAACACGGCATGACGGACATTGCCAACCAGGACACTGACAACCAACCTGCCCTTCCCGAGGCTTTTACGAATGCCTTCCGGTGGATGGTACTTGCGCGCACTTTTGAAGAAAAGATCGCCAGTGTTTATCGTGCCGGAAAAATTGTCGGAGGTGTATATGTCGGTCGTGGTCAGGAAGCATTCAGTGCCGCCCTGGGCGTTCAGCTAAAAAAGGGTAACGACATCTACTCCCCATTGATCCGGGACATGGCAGGACGGGCAGCCTTCGGAGAACCTGTCATTGATGCAGCACGAACTTACATGGGATCAGCAAAAGGTTCGATGCGTGGACGGGATGGCAACATCCACCGTGGCTCACCCCGTGAGGGAGTTCCTGCCATGATTTCCCACTTAGGTGCCATGATCTCAGTGGTTAGCGGCATGCTCTTTGCCAGGCGACTTCGCGGCAATCTCGGGGATACTGTGGGTGCCGCATGTATCGGCGACGGAGCAACTTCTACAGGCTCAGTGCACGAGGCACTAAATATGGCAGCCGTTGAAAAACTTCCTCTGGTTGTCGCGATTGCTAACAATCAGTTCGCCTATTCAACGCCAAACACTCGCCAATTTGCCTGCAAGGACCTAGTAGACCGGGCAATTGGTTACGGCATGGAAGGCACCAACGTAGACGGCACAGACCTTGCCGACTGCCTGCAAGGCTTTCAAAAAGCAATATCTCGTGCCAAATCAGGAAAAGGCCCGCAGCTGGTTATTGGAACAATGCTGCGACTTTCCGGCCATGGTGAGCACGATGACGCAAATTACATACCTGAGGAGATCCGAGCATCCGAAATTGGCAGTGACTGCCTACCCTTAGCGAGGAAAAGGCTAATTGCTGAAGGATGGCTTACTGAAGATGAATGCCGAAAAGTGGAAGAGCTAGCCGCCAAGGAAGTGGAAAACGCGATATTAAAAGCTGGCGGCGAACACCCACCGGACCCCTACTCACACGACTGGAACGCCTGCTTCAGTGAAAGATTCCGAGACAACCTAACTGACTAGTGAGCATCACCTACCTCGAAGCAATCCGGAAGGCTCAGGAAACTGCCTTGGCTGACAATCCTGACGTGTTCATTTACGGACAAGATGTCGGAGCCTTTGGAGGCGCCTTCAAGGCTACAAAGGGGCTACATGAAAAGTATCCGGGACGTGTCATCGATGCGCCCATCAGTGAGGATGCAATGAGTGGGCTTGCCATAGGAGCAGCGATTGAAGGCATGCGCCCTATAATCGAAATGCAATTCGCCGATTTCTCTACTGTTGCTTTCAATCAGATCGTCAACCAGGCTGCCACTCATTACTGGCGGACCAATGTTCCATGCCCTATAACCATTCGGTTGCCTTCAGGAGGGACACCAGGCAGTGGTCCCTTTCATAGTCAATGCATGGAGGCAATCTATGCCCATTACCCCGGAACCATTGTCATGGCACCGGCTACCGTCGAAGATGCCTACTCTATGCTCCTTGAAGCTATCTATACGGATGACCCTGTAATATTCTGTGAACACAAGTATCTCTACTACCACCTAAAGGCGGAGCAGTTGCCCAATCAGTCCCTACCTGCAGAATCAGCCCGCGTTACGCGTTCTGGTCGCCATGCCACCATTATCACTTACAGCGCAATGGTACATGAAGCCCTGCTAGCTGCTGAAAGCCTCAAGGAGGATGGTTATGAAATCGAGATCGTCGACTTAAGGTGCGTCAAGCCCCTGGATACTGAGACAATACTCGGTTCCATCGCACGTACGGGCAGGATGCTCGTTGTAGGGGAAGCTTTCCCCTGGGGAGGTGTTACCGCCGAGGTTATTTCACGAATCTCATGTGAAGGATTCCACCTGCTCGATGCCCCGCCGGCAAAGCTCAATGCCCGAGATACACCAATACCTTATCACCCTGAACTTTGGCGCTACCACAGACCAACGGCAAACAGCATAAAATCAGCGATCCAGAAACTACTCAAAGATTAATAACCGTATCATGCGCGTCCCTATTCTCATGCCCCAACTAGGGGAATCCATCGCTGAAGCAACAATCAAGGCAATCAACGTCCAGCAAGGCGATTCTGTAACGGCTGACCAGGACATTATCGAGGTCGAAACCGAAAAAGCGGTAATGGAAGTCACTGCCCCGTGCGAAGGATGCGTGGTGGAAATATCGGCCAAAGAGAACATCAGCTATCCGGTTGGGACTGTGCTTGGCTATCTTGAAATCACTAATGAGAAAGCTGAGCAAGTGGCCGCCGCTCAGCCAAACCTAAAAGAAACATCCATAAGTGAAACTGAACAAACTGCACAAGATGATCCACCAGCATCGGCCAACAACCTGAAGCAACCCAGCAATCCGGTCAGCCACAGTGGGAACACCGAAGTAACCCCTACAATTCCAGGACTTCCCGTGCCCGCAAAGGCAAAGGGAGCCACCTATATTTCTCCAAGGCTGCGTGCCCGGATGCAAGAACTCGGGCTTAATGCAGCCGACCTCGCTGGCATTGCCGGAAGCGGGGCAGCAGGAAGGGTGACGGTGGAGGACTTTGAGGCTTTTATGGGAGCGCTTGAGGAGAAAAAAACCACAGCAGCCTCCTCAATGCGAATTGCCGTAGCCGATTCCATGCGTCGTAGCTGGACGCGTCCTCTTGCCACAGTCGGCACACCTGTAAGCCTCGATAAATTACTAAGTCACCGGAGCACTTGTGACCCAAAACCTGGACCAACACTCTATGCCGTGCGTGCTCTGGCACTTGCACTCGCAGAAAATACCGCTAATGCTGGGCAACTCATCGGTAACCAAATCGTACACCCGGAAGCCATTGATATCGGCTTTGCTGTTGAGGTTGATGATGGGGTGCTCGTTCCAGTCATCCGGGATGTGGACAAAAAACCTCTTCGTGACCTCACCCAGCAATATGCCAGCCTTGTGGAAGCCGCTAATAAACGGCGACTGCCGAAAGAAGCCTCAACTCCACCCGGCATTGCCACAGTTACCAACTTTGGGAGCTTCGGTATTGTATGGGCTACCCCAATTCCTTTACCGGAACAAAACCTTGTCCTTGGGCTTGGCCATGGCAGGCAAAAACCACAATGGGATAATGAAAGCTCAACATGGATTCCCGTTATCGAAGCCGAAATGACCTTAAGCTTTGATCACCGAATCCTTGATGGAGGAGGAGCAGGCAGATTGTTATGGCGAGTGGCTGAATTGCTCCAGTCACCAGAGGATCTCTAGACTGCTTGCAAATATCAGTCCACCAGACTATCAATCCGAGTCGCCACCTCAAAGTCACTTTCTGTCAATCCCCCCTTATCATGCGTGGTTAATAGAATCGCAACTCTCGCATAGCTGATATTCATGTCCGGGTGATGGTTAGCATCTTCTGCAATCTCTGCGACAGCATTGACAAAGTCCATTCCTGACATGTAATCATCAAACTCAAATATGCGTTCTATTTGATTTTCTTTATGTTCCCATTCAGGAACTTTTTTCATCCATGACTGCACACAATCGTGCGCAAGAGTGCTCGGCATAACAAATTGTAGGGTTTAAAAGGTGGGATTAAATGGGGCTTAGAGCCTGATTGCAACTTTTCACAGGCATTTCTCTTTGCAAACACAAAGAGAACCCGTTATTTCTTAACCCCCCAGAAAATAAGGTTAACTCCACAGTAGTAATCTCAAATCTAGTCATGGGCACATTATACAACAACATTGTCGAAACCATTGGCCGCACTCCGTTGGTCAAACTCAATAAGGTCACAGAAGGAGCCGATGCAACCATCGCCCTGAAGTGTGAGTTTTTTAACCCACTTGGTTCTGTAAAGGATCGCATCGGAATGGCAATGATCGAAGCCGCTGAAGCGCAGGGCTTAATTAACAGTGACACCACCATTGTAGAACCCACTAGCGGCAACACTGGAATCGCTCTTGCATTTGTCTGTGCCTCGCGTGGTTACAACTTAACACTAACCATGCCTGAAACGATGAGCCTTGAGAGGCGCACACTGCTTGCATTGCTTGGCGCCAATCTTGTCCTTACCCCGGGACCAAAGGGCATGAAGGGGGCAATTGAGAAAGCCCAGGAAATTCTAGAAGAAACGGAAAACGCATGGATGCCCCAGCAATTTGAAAACCCAGCCAACCCCGAAATCCATCAAAAAACGACAGCCGAGGAAATCTGGGAAGACTCTAATGGGGAAGTTGATATCCTTGTCTCTGCAGTGGGCACAGGCGGAACTATCTCAGGTTGCTGCGAGGTCATTAAACCCAAAAAGCCTGGATT
>CALCSP010000606.1 GCA_937893785.1 uncultured Verrucomicrobiales bacterium | reverse complement strand
GTTTCTGTCGCAAATGTATCAAAATTTACAACCGCCGGCAGGTTTGCCGTACGAATACCGACTCCGTTAATATAAACAATCGCGGCATCATCATATATGAGGACAAATTCATATCCACCCGGTGCCGGGACATCAACCGTGAACGTATGCCGAAAGTAAGTGGTGGCATTCTTCTGAATATCTTCAACAAGTGGGTCGGTATCCACAAAACCAACTACCGTGGCCTCATCTCCGTCTCCATATCCCAACTGCCCAGCCCCCTCGGCCCACTGACTGTCGTCAAAGGCAAGGGTAACCCAGGCAACACCCTGATCACTTCCATCATCAAGATACTTCCAGGTAGAACCAAACGGAACCACTGGCTCTCCTGGCACATTCGGCCAATCACCAAAGGTGAAAACATGCTCTTGAGCTGAATTAGGGTCTTCAGCAAAAAGCGTCCCTATCAAGGTTCCCGCCGGAGCATCGTCAATATCAATGCTATTCGGGGAAAGAGTAATTCCTGTCGGCGGCTCAAGCACCTGGTTCACATTTATGGTCAGCTCCCGGCTCAGGCTCTGGCCACTATTATCAGTTACGCCGACCAAAATAACCAAAGTGGCCGCCTCGTCATAGTCAATGGGTTGGCTGGTGATTAACTGGTAACCCTGAATATCAAAGAGAGCATTTGCCGGATACTCCGGGTTAGCATCAACGTTAAATGTAAAAAGCCCACCATCTGGATCTTCCGCAACTAGGTTACCAACAAGAGCGCCTGCCGGCTCCTGCTCATTAATAGTGGCATTATCCAAAGTAATGTCAGTGGGCGGCAAAACAGACTGGGGCCCAACGGTCACGGTCACATTATCCAGCACGATGGCACCCAGAACACTTGTTGATTCAACAGGAACCAAAAAACTACCACCATTAACCCGACCCGTATCCTCCAAATCCTTGTTAAGGAAAAGTTGGTTGCCCACCATATAAAAATGATCCGCATCAGTCTCTTCTTCACTCCTGATATTCGCCTTGAGGTCAACGTTTAGCCAGAGATCACTGCTGGTGGCGCTGGTTTGATGAACCTCAACGGCTATCGTATTTTCTCCGGGAAGCAGGATACGACTGATAGCGCCCCTGAAAAACACGAGATCATTTACCGTCTCACTACCTTGACTCTGATCTGTATAATCATCGAAAGAATCCACGCCATCGGCACGAACACGAAGCACCTCCTCACCATTAATATAAATTATCCCGCCATCATCCAGTTCAAGTTCAAAGACGAGTTCTGCAATACGGGACGGGTCGTCAACCTCAAAAGTTCGGCGAAAATATGTCGTTGCAAACTTGTTATCCGGGTCGGCACCGAAGCCGATCTCAGTCGCTGCTGTGGCAGTATCCAGCAATCCATAGCCAAGCGGTGAAACACCGATGCTCCACAAGCTATCGTCAAAATCCGGAAACCTCCATTGCTCACCCTGGTCGGAACCGTCATCAAGGTATCTCCACTCATCAGTGAAACTGATGAGTTGCTGCGGATTCGGATCCACCTCATAAACCACACGGTAATTATGTGAATCGGTCAACGCGTCAATTGTTGACAACCAACCCACAGGGGTGCCGGGAGGCGCATTCTCGGGAACCGATCCGGGTTGCAAAACAATCCTCGAAGTCGCAGGCGTAATGGTAATCTCTACGGACTGGTTAAAAAAGACTCCCGCAGCATCCCTGCATTGAATGCCGACTGCATAGGAAGACTTTACCTGCGCATCGAATTCTGTGACACTAAACAGCTGGTTTCCTGTAATGGAAAACGCCGTATTATCGGGAAAGAAAAGCGTAGGCAAGAGCGAAAACGTATGCTTCTCACCGGGATCAGCATCAGTTGCAGAAAGCTGTCCAATCAGCACTGCTGGGGGCTGATCCTCCGATACAACAGCGTTATCAATGCTAATGGCTGTAACATTGTTAACCGCTTCCGGAGTCACGATTACCTCTAGGGTCTTATCAAGGCTTTGCCCCAACACATTAGTGACACGAACTGGCACCTCGTAGATCTGTCCAACAGTTGCTGAAATCTCACTTGCAGCCTGCTTGAGCAGCAGTTGGTTTCCGGAAATCTCAAAATACTGCTCATCCCCGAACAAGCCAGATCGACGCTGATACTCCAGAGCGAGATCAAAAATGACATCACTGCTGGTAGCGTTGGTCTGATGCACCTCAACAGCAATATAATTCTCCCCATCATTAAGAACTGAGGGATCGACATCGAACTCAAAATAGGTGATTTCATCTGCTCCAGCAGCCGTAACATCTGCAAAAGTGTTGTTGTCGACTTGCCCATCCGGAAGGTTATCCCGCACGACTTCAACACCATTGATGTAGATCACAGCACCGTCGTCACGTCGAATTCGAACACGCAGGGAATCAATCAGGGGCAGTTCCCCTTCATTAAGCAGAAAGGTCCGACGGAAATAATACGCAGCATGCTTGTCGTCCGGATTGCCACCAAACCCCAAAGTTGTCGTCACGCTGTCATCCCCATATCCCAAAACCGCCGATCCCTCTGCCCAAGCAGAATCATCGAAGCCACCATCCTTCCAGCCGGCCGGGGGAAGCAATCCGTCATCGCGATATTTCCAGTCTGCCCCCTCGGCAATTAATTGAAAAGGC
>CALCSP010000605.1 GCA_937893785.1 uncultured Verrucomicrobiales bacterium | reverse complement strand
TCCGGGCAGTTCAGACAAGATTCCGGTGATGTGATTCAACGTGCTGTGGAGCAGGGCATCACCCGAATGGTAACTATCGGCACCGACTGCGAGGACAGTGCGGAATGCATTGCTCTAGCAAAAAACAACCTTCCAGTTTACGCCGCAGTAGGCATTCACCCCTGTTCGGTTACAGAAATCACTGAGGATGAAAACTGGCTGGAAACAATCCACCAATTGGCAATTGCCCCGAAAGTAGCAGCCATAGGTGAAATCGGCCTGGATTACTTTCATTCGCCACCTGAGGGATGGAGCGAAGAAGCCTACCGACAACGGCAGGCAGATTTTTTCCGGGCACAACTTGAATTGGCTGCTGAGCTTGGGCTCAACGTGGTAATACACCAACGGGATAAGGCACATCAATGCTGGAGCGACATCCTACAGATCATGGAGCCTTTCCACGGAAAATTACGCGCCGTCTTTCATTGTTTTACCCATTCTTGGGCAATCGCAAAACCACTCATTGAGAAAGGACACTTAATCTCCTTCACTGGCATCACGACGTTCCCAAATGCAAAAGACATTCAGCAGTGTGCCAGTGAGGCCGACGACGGTTCCTTCATGTTGGAAACCGATGCCCCCTATCTGGCTCCAATACCCCACCGTGGCAAGCGCTGTGAACCCGCACACACCTTCCATACAGGGGAGTTTATCGCTGCACTGAGAGGTATCACAATGGAGCAACTCGCAAGCTGCACAGAAAAGACCGTAGAATCATTCTTCAGACTCGCCCCCTAAGGAACCGCCTGCACCTTTGGCTGCCAGCACCCCCTTTTCCCCTTCACTCCTGGCAACAATAACAGCCCCGCAGGAATCACTGAATATATTCACGCTTGTGCGGCACATATCTAATATCCTGTCGACGGCATAAATGGCACCTACCGCAGCCATGGCACCTCCACCCCATGGCTGATCCTCTGCTACGTTCTGAATGATGACAACAATTGCAACAAGACTGGCAGAAGGCACGCCCGCCACTCCCACGCTGGTCAGCAGCGCCAATACGACCACAGATAACTGTGCCGCAAAATCAAGCGATGCACCCATGACCTGTGCAACAAATAGCACCGCAATACACTCGTAAAGGGCAGTGCCATCCATATTCACCGTTGCTCCAAGGGGAAGCACAAAGCTAGAGGTGCATTTTGATACTCCAGCCTTGTCCTGAAGACAGCGCATTGTCACAGGAAGCGTCGCCGAGGATGAAGCTGTGGAAAATGCAGTCAACAACGCATCCCTCATCGCACAAAAATGCCGCCATGGATTGACTCTTCCAAGAAACACTAGCAACAAAGGCAGAGCAACGAACAAATGCAATCCAAGAGCGATGAGCACCGTCAACATGTAATTGGCCATCGATAAGAGAAACGACGGACCGGTCTGGGCAATGGTAGCAGCCATCAATCCGAACACCCCAATCGGCGCAAGCCGCATAATCCATCCAGTAATTTTGATCATCAGCTTGTTAAGCCCGCCCACAGCACTGACTAACGCCTCCTTCCCTACCCCTTCAATTGTCCTTAGTCCAAACGCCGTCAAGAGACTGACAAAGATCAATGAAAGCATGGCCCCATTGTCTGAAGCCGCCTTGAACACATTGGTCGGAATCATTCTCTCAACCAGATCGCCAACAATACCCAGTGGGTGGGGGTCTTCCCTTAAACCGGTCGCATCTTCATTTACCGATGCGCCTTTTTTCTTGAAGTTTTCACTGTGCTTCTCGATGAATTTTGCGACCTCCGGGTTTGGCTTGCCGTCCACCAACCCAGGTTTCATAACATTAACCGCTCCCAATCCGATAACGATTGCAAGCATACTACTTAAGAAATAATAACCAAGCGTCTTTAAGCCAAGCCTTCCAAACCCGGCACCGCCAGAGAGGCCAGCAATGCCAGTGACAATTGAGGAAAAAATCAGTGGCACGATGATCATCTTGAGCAAACCGATAAAAACCGTCTTACCAAGAAACTCGCAAGCCAACACCCACCTTGATTGAGCAACTCCATCTCCGAGCAGAAATTGCAGCAATGACCCAGCCACAACGCCCAAAACCAGTGCAATAATGATCTGCCAATGAACTTTCATTTTAAACATGAATAATATATAAGTTGTTCTTTACCCGGCTGAAAACCGAAAACTCAACAAGCTTGCCAGAGTTCCCTTTGACCCACAGCCCGGCAGCCTCCATCATTTGAGCAGAAAATGCCATTAGACAAGGTCAGAACACGCTTTGCCCCATCACCAACCGGTTACCTTCATGTGGGAGGTGCCCGTACAGCGCTATTCAACTATCTCTTTGCACGACGCCACCAAGGCACTTTTGTCCTAAGAATTGAGGATACCGATAAGGTAAGAAATACCTCTGAGGCCAATGATGCCATTATTGAAGGCATGAGTTGGCTGGGAATTAAGTGGCAGGAAGGACCTGGTGTGGATGGTCCATACGGCCCATACTTTCAAAGCCAGCGCACCGAAATTTACACCCACAAGCTCTCCTTGCTTGAGAAAAGCGACCGAGTTTATGAGGATCAGGGAGCCATTCGTTTTCGGGTCCCGCAATCTGAAATTTCCTTCGTAGACAGAATCTGCGGCCCTCAATCGATTAACTTGAGTCAACAGGGATCTAGGGCATGGGACAGCGAGGAAGGGAAAGAAGTGGAAACCAATCCCGATTTTATTATCCGCCGGCCCGATGGATCCTTTCTCTTCCACTTTGTCAACGTGGTCGATGACATCGAGATGAAGATCTCCCATGTATTGCGTGGTGAGGATCACCTTTCCAATACGGCCAGGCACATTGCCCTGTTTGAAGCTCTCGGAGCCACACCACCCTCATTTGCCCACATCCCTCTGATATTAAACAACGACGGTTCGAAAATGAGCAAACGCGATGCGGGGGCAGGACTTCAATGGTATGAGGATGAAGGCTTCCTACCCGAGGCGGTGAGTAATTATCTTGCGCTACTCGGCTGGTCGCCAAAGGATGATCGTGAAATACTCAGCGCAGACGAAATTACCAACCTTTTTGACTTCAACCACCTGAACCGTAGTAACGCCCGTTTTGATCTGGAAAAATGCAGATGGCTCAATGGTCAATACATTGCTGCATTGCCGACTGAACAATTCCTGCATCTTGCCATACCGTTTGCCGCAGGCGCTCCTGAGAGCGCTATTGCCCTTACCCAGCCCAGAATCCAAACCTTCACTGAAATTAATCAATGGCTTGCTCCCATCCTTGATGACGAGTTCCCTATGGAGAGGGCATCTTTGTCCAAAGTTCTAGAAAAGCAAAAGGATGCATCCACGTTACTCTCTCTAACCGAACATTTAGGACAAGCTCCAAACTGGAATGAAGAGCAAATCAAGCTGGCCATTAATCAGACCGCCGAGAAGTTTGGAGTGAAACCAGGCAAGCTCATGCTGCCTTTGCGCGTTACCGCAACCGGAACTGCACAAGGAACCGACCTGATGCCCACCCTCGAAATCATCGGCAAAGAAACGACTGTTGCAAGAATGCGCAGAAGGATTGCAACGCTTTTTCCCACCGACTAAAAATGACTCAGGAAAAGGAAACATACACGCTTGAAGACCTCTCGACACCGCAAGGTGCCATGGACGAGACATCTCCACCAGCTCGCCTGTCAGTCTTTGGTGATCCCGTCGCTCATTCACTCTCACCACAACTGCATAACCCTGCCCTCGAAAAACTGGGCATTGATGCCCGTTATATAAGAGTTCACGTTCCAGAGGTCGATTTCAGGGAAGCCATCAACCTCATAAAGAAAAGAGAATTCATCGGGACAAACTGCACCATCCCTCACAAGTTTGCCGCACTTAAGGCATGCGACCACGTCGACGAACTGGCGATGAAATTGGGAGCAGTCAACACCATCAGTCTAGATGATGGCAAAGTCTTTGGATCAAACAGTGATGGCCCCGGTTTCCTCCGAGCCGTGAGGGAAGCATTCTCTATTGATATTCACGACTTGAGAATCATGATTCTGGGTGCTGGAGGCGGGGCAGGACGCGCCGTGACAGTGCAGTGCGCGCTCGAGGCACCGGAACGTTTGGTTCTGGTAAACCGCACCCTTGAAAAAGCAGAATCTCTGCGTGATGAAATCGCACCAATGCTCGAGGATGAGGTAATCCATGCTGCATCCTCCAGGGTATCGGTTGCAGAATGGTCGGAACGTCAACTTGAAGCAGAACTT
>CALCSP010000604.1 GCA_937893785.1 uncultured Verrucomicrobiales bacterium | reverse complement strand
TAAATAAAAGGTTGGAAATCCCCCATTTTTGATGTTTGAGCCCGAGGATATCTTCAACCCCGGCAGGTTCCACTGTCCAGGGTGCCATGCTACCCTAAATAAGCCCTCAAACCGCTGTCCACATTGTGGATTCACAGCAGAGAAGTGTATCGCGCGTTTTCCATTTGAACCGCCTCCCCTAAGGCGCCTCATGGATCCAGACAACTCACTACAAACTTATCAAAAAAAACGTTTATCCAAAAGCATTGCTCGTCTGGAAAAAGCTTTCCCTCAAATCACGGTATCTTTCTGTTCGCTTTATCTCCCAGATGGAGTCGATGGCAGGCAGTTCGGGTATTGGCTACTCAACCGCTGCAAACCGACATCGGGATTGGATGCAAAAAACCGCCTGCACCACCTTTTGATTCTCGTTGATCGTAACCACAAGACGGTATCTACGAGTGTTGGCTATGGACTGGATTGTTTCCTTGATGACATGACTCTATATCAAACCCTCCAGCAATGCAGAGAGCACTTTATCCACAAGGGATTTGTTGAGGGCAGTATTCACTGGATAGATCATATCAGGAAGGAGCTTCCCTCCATCCATGAAAAAGCCCAAGCTGATTGGAAGCGACGATACAAAAAACGGCATCTCCACGCCAAACGTCTGGATACTCCTGACCTGGAAAAAGTCCAACCACTTGACCGTATTTCCACAAGCCGCCGCCGTTCATTCGCCAGCAATTCGTAAAAACCGCAACTAGACAATAAAATCCACGTATGAAGGCCCACTGCTATCCGGCAATCATTCTGATTGCTATTGTCGCTGGAAGCATTCCCCTGACGGCGAAGGCCAAGACTATCGTGCTCGATCTTGAAGTCACACCACCGGCAGGCAAGCTCTCGGTTACCCAGATTCCCAAAAAGCCGGCAACCTTTGTCATTGATGAACCTGCAATGCTGTCTTTCCCCCAGAAGGCAGAGTTAGAAAGCTTATTATCAAAAGCAAATGACGTTCCGATTTACGTAGTTCTTAAGAAAGGAAAACTTCCTGTCACTGCTTCACTTTACGGGAACGAGCTGCTCAGCCGGTGGACCGGCAGCGGGAACGGCTACAGCGCCATGATCCTACTAACTAATTCATCCATTCCCGAATTATTTATCATTATTGCAGGAAGACGCATCGATGCCCCTACTCGCAACGACCTTCTGCAACTGGGAAATGCGGCACGCTCGTTGATCAAAGAATCACCTGCTCAATTCTCAGAGATCACACGGCTAACGGAAGGGCTCTCAGGGGCCCTAAACACATTTGCCCAGATCTCCGGTAATAGCGCATCGGCGCCCGTGAAGATAAGCGAATCACAAAAACATGAAACAACCATATATTCAGTGCCGGTTACTGGCACCAGCCAGCCCCCCCAGACTAACCGGGGCAAAACTAGCCAATGGGATTTACTCTCTTCCAGACTAGACTGGCCACTCATTCAAAAACTGGTTATCTATCTGGGTGCTGTTATCTTGCCACTCATTGGCATTCTGGTCCTGCGCCGTATCCGGCGACACCGCCCTCTTTTCTTTCCCATTCATGAGCCACGCCAACGTTTCAATGCCCCTTATTCCGGTGGCAGCAACGCACAGATTAAATATGTCGAAGATTAAGGAATTCTCTCCCGAATCACCAATCGAAACTCAAGCCGAAATCCTTGAGAATCTCGGTCGTGGAGTATACAAGGCAACTCTCCCAAACGGAAAACTCGTTCATGTCCACACCCCCGCAGACATTGCACAAGAGAAGACCTATCAGAACGGAGAACTGGTGCAAATCGAATTAAAACCGTATGATTTCTCGCGAGGCCGAATAAAAATACTTTAATTTCCAAAATCCGTTATACCTGCCAGACTCATTTAAACAGCCATCTTCTTGAAAAATGAATACACCCGAAAGCTCCCCTTTCCATGAAACTTCATTTCCTGACCCATTTGAGGATCATCAACCCTCTCAGGCCATGGAAGCTGCAGAACGACTGAAGCAAGCAGCAGATAATAACGTGAAGCGCCTTCAGAAAGCTGCCGAAGCCGGTTACAGGTCTTTCCACTCTTCTGATCTTGAAGAAGAATCCGAAAACGCGGCAGAAAATGAAAACAGCACTGCAAGCTGGGAAGAAATTCAGGGAAAGCTCAAAGAGCTACATAGAGAAAGCGAAGAATGGGCACGAAAAAACCCCACAGCAGCTTTACTTACTGCCGCAGGTGCAGGTTTTATTTTAGGCCTACTCCTGAAATCCTAGACCACACTTTTTTGTTCCTCGCCATTCCCATCAGCTTCCTAAAAAAATACAAAAGTGAAGACTCTGCTGAAGGCAGTATGCCAAATATTCATTGACCGTGCACGTCTGGCCAAACTCGAGGCTCACAATGCACAGTCTAGTATACGAAAAATTGGCATTTTGGGAATGGCTGGAATTATCCTGTTTACCTGCGGATACACGCTACTGGTATTGCTGTGCATCAGAATGATATCGG
>CALCSP010000603.1 GCA_937893785.1 uncultured Verrucomicrobiales bacterium | reverse complement strand
GGATCAGAGAAGCGGAACATTCCCATGCCATTCTGGATGACAATGACTCCTTGATAGATTCCGGCATTGGTCTGATTGAAATTATTTCCGTCCCAAGGTCCTCCGACGATCGCGGAAGCTGGGATAGCCGAAAGGGCAAAAAGAGCTGTGATGAGGGAAAAAAGCTTTTTCATATTCCCTATTTGTCAGGGAAAAGGAGGCATCTAGCAAGCCTAATTTACAAAATTATCCACTTTTAGGCATTGAAATTCCTTTAATTTGCAGGACGAACGCCAGATTCATGGCATCATTTCCCCATGAACCTTGGCAAACTCGCTGATTACCACACGCATACCCCGCTGTGCCGGCATGCAGAGGGGGAACCGTTTGAGTATGCCCGGCAGGCAGAAAAGCTCGGACTGGGGGAAATCGGCTTTTCAGACCACAGCCCGGCTGAACAAGACGGGTTCGATGACTGGAGAATGCTTCGGGAGGAATTCCCGCAGTATCTTCAATCTGTTGAAGTCGCACGCTCAAAGGTCCCTAAAATCAAGGTTCGTCTAGGCCTAGAGGTGGATTACCTGGAAAACGGGGAGGTATGGATAGAGCAACTCAGTGCTATGGCTCCTTACGATTACCTCATAGGCAGTGTGCACTATATTGCGCCGGGCTGGGATATCGATAACCCGAAATGGATCGGTCGCTGGTCGGGCGTTGCGGAAATCGAGGAAATCTGGACCGCTTACTGGCGACTCTATACTCTCTGTGCCAAAAGTGGATACTTCGATTTTATCGCTCATCCCGATCTACCAAAAAAATTCGGCCACAAGCCGGAAGGCGACCTACGGCGTTTTTACGAGCCTGCCATCGCGGCCGCATTGGCTTCAGGAACAGCCATCGAAATCAATACCAGCGGCTGGCACAAGAACTGCAGCGAACAATATCCTTCCCGGCAATTTCTGGAAATAATGAGTGAAGCCGGGATTGACCTGGTGATCAGCTCCGATGCCCACTCTCCAACTAACGTTGGCCGCGACTTTGAAAAGGCGGTATGCCTCGCCCGGGATACGGGATTCACGCAAAGTGCCCGCTTTGAAAAACGCTGCAAGACACTTGTAGATCTGCCTGCGGCAACCTGCACTTCATGATGATACTGCGCGCCCGCCAACACCGGATTGAATTTCCCCGCAAACCAATGGTCATGGGTATTGTCAATATTAATGACGACTCCTTCTGCGGGGATGGCAGCTTGGATCCACAACAGGCCATCGAGCTTGCCTCACAACAACTCAAGGAAGGTGCTGAGATCATCGACGTAGGAGCAGAAAGTGCGCGTACGAACCGAGGACCGATTTCCATCGATGAGGAAGTCGCCCGATTGCGGCCTTTCATTGAGATTTTCCCGGCAATCAAAAAAGCCACAGGGAAAACATCCGCAATGCTTTCCGTCAACACATGGCGAACGGAGGTGGTACGGCAAGTCCTGCCCCTTGGAGTTGACCTATTAAATGACATGGGTGCCCTGCCCACTCCGGACAATGCCAACCTTTGCGCAAAACACGGCTCGGCACTGCTGATCATGCACAGTATCGGCCAACCCAAGCAAGCACATCGCGGGCAGCATTACACTGATGTCGTCGCAGAAGTAGAGTCGTTCTTCTTGGCTAAGCTGAAAGAAGTCGAAACCGCCGGACTGGACCGCGCATGCACGGTTCTCGACCCTGGTATTGATTTTGCCAAGGACCGCGCAGACAACCTACAACTAATGCGTGAACTGGACCGCCTTACAGAACTCGGGCGCCCCATACTGTTGCCTGTCTCGCGCAAGACCGTCATCGGCGAGGTACTTGATCTGGAAAACCCGCTAGAGCGTGATCCCGGCACAGTTGCCTGCTCAGTCGCAGGAATCATGCAAGGGGTAGCCATTCTTAGGGTGCATAATGTCGCAGCCGCAATCAGTGCCGTGCAGGTCATTGACCCGATCATAAACAACCAGGCAACATTGCCGTAGGGCTAATCTTTGGCTACGGGCACAGCCATCTTCGCCTTTACCGATTTGAGCCAGCGATCCAGATCCGCCGAAAGTTCCCTGCGCTTGGACTTTTGCCGGTCTGCCAGGTTCCTCGTCTCAGAAAGGTCATCAGCAAGGTTGAAGAGCTCCTCTGTTCCATCCTCATACCAGCGCACAAGCTTATAGTCTCCCTTGCGCACGGAAGCCGAAGGCCGATTAGCCGAACCGTGATAATGCGGGTAATGCCAATATAGGTTCCTTGCACCGATATTCCCCCCCTTTAGTAAAGGAGTCAGATCCACACCATCAAGATGCTGGGCAGGACGCAATGGCAAGCCTGCGGCAGCAAGTAGGGTCGGGTAAAAATCCGTGGTCACAACGGGAACCGGCGAGACGCTTCCCGGTTTCGTCACTCCGGGCCAAGAGACAATGGTCGGAACCCTGACCCCCCCCTCGTAGAGCCATCCCTTACCTGCGCGCAAAGGCAGGCAGGATGTCGGGGCCACCCGCTTGGCTGGCCTGGTGCTCAACCCCCCGTTGTCCGAGGTGAACACAACCAGTGTATCGCCTTCCAGACCAAGCTCGCGGAGCTTGCCCAAGACCTTACCCACGCTGCGGTCCACGCTTGCAACCATTGCGGCAAATGCGGGATTATTCTGCGTCATACGAGTATTGCCGTATTTTTCCGGGCGCAATTTAACATCAATCGGCAGGCCAAGTTCCTTTAGGCGATCTGTATATTGCGCCACATCCTGCCCACGCGCCTGAATCGGCGTGTGCACGGAGTAATGCGAGAGGAAAAGTAAAAATGGACCATCTTTTGATTTCTCGATGAATTGCACGGCTGCATCGGCAAGCAAGTCAGTGAGATAAGAATCCTCAGGAGCTTCAGTGAAATCCGGCACGTCACTTGCGGCAAGCTTACCGCCGGGTTTCTTCTTTCTGCTAAATGGGTAATGATAGGATCCGGGAGCTCCCGCCCTGTTAACACCACGATGATAATCAAATCCCTGTGTTTTCGGGTGGTCGCCATCCCCGGCACCAAGGTGCCATTTCCCGAAATAGGCAGTGGCGTAACCGGCCTTTCCCAGCACTTCGGCAAAGGTCAGCTCGGTTTGAGGAAGCGCAGCAACATTTGGCGGGGTCGACAATATGTTTCGCCGCTGACCTGCCCCGATCCAGTCGGTAATGCCAAGTCGAGCTGGAAACTTCCCGGTCATCAATGCTGCACGGGTTGGAGAACACACCGGACAAGCCGCATAGCCGTCTGTGAAGCGCATGCCCCTCCCTGCCAGAGAATCAATATTAGGCGTCAGATGATATTTGCTGCCGTAGCACCCCAAGTCAGACCAACCCAGATCGTCGATGAAGAAGAAAACAATGTTCGGCTTGCGAGCGGCTCCCGTAACGGTTGAAGCAAGCAGTATGAAAAAAGCGAAAAAAAACGCTGTGAGCGTTGCGGACATCAAGCGTAGAAACGCTTACTTGATAATACCCGCCTTCTTGAGCGTCGCGTATGCGCCATTCTTGCCGATGGTCTTAAGGGCCCGGGCGGTCAACTTCACCTTGATGAAACGGTTCAACTCAGGCACCCAGATACGCTTTGTCCTTAGGTTAGGCTCCACATCCCGCTTAATAACTTTTGTCACGTGACGGCCAATACCACCCTTTTTCTTAGCCAGACCACTACGGTGGATTTTGCCTCCGCGACGGACACGAGCTCCGGTAATTTCACAAATTTTGGCCATGACGTATTTAAGGTCGGGTATTCGAGGGGGCGCGTAGAATATGCCGTATCAAGGGAAGGTCAAGAATTTTAAACGGATTTACTCTCTCTGCGGCTTGATTCCATGCCCTGCGGCGGCTAGGAATTGCAACCATGCATTCCTTTCATTATCGCAACGGATCCTTGCACTGTGAAGAGGTGGACCTTTCAGCACTGGCTGAAGACCATGGCACCCCCCTTTACGTATACTCAGCGGCCACGATCAGGGATCATTACCGGCGACTGAGTTCAGCGCTGTCCGGACTGGATCACCATATTGCCTATGCTGTCAAAGCAAACTCGAACCTTTCCATCCTGAAGCTGCTCGCCAAGGAAGGTGCCGGCTTTGATATTGTATCGGGTGGAGAACTCTTCAGGGTTCTGCACGCCGGGGGCGAAGCGGCCGATTGCACCTTTGCCGGTGTGGGCAAGACTAGGGAGGAAATCAAGTATGCTCTGGAAGAGGGCATTTACTGCTTCAACGCTGAAAGTGAAGCGGAACTTCGCTTCATCAACAAGGTCGCAGGCGAGCTGGGTAAAGTTGCCCCTGTGGCATTGCGGGTAAACCCCAATGTTGATGCAAAAACTCACAAATACATCTCCACAGGGAAAAGCGAAAACAAGTTTGGAATCGACTTTGACAACATTGCTGGCATCTATGCGCATGCTGCCAGAGAAATGAACAACATCGCACTTCGGGGGCTTCAAATGCACATTGGCTCACAGTTAACCAGCGTGCAGCCTTTCGTTGAAGCAGTTGAAAAAGTGGCACCACTTGCCGCGCAACTTAAAGCGGATCACCAGATTGAATTCTTCAGCATCGGTGGTGGCATCGGCATCATCTATGAAGACTCACTGGCGAGCGGTAACAGGGAATGGTGGGAGAACAAGTCCGGAGAAGACAAACCGCTCACCCTTGAGGAGTATGCACAGGCAATTATTCCATCCCTTAAGCCACTTGGCCTGAAGATCCTGCTCGAACCCGGACGCATGATTGTCGGTAATGCCGGAGTCCTTTTAAGCAGGGTGCTCTATAGAAAGCAGGGAGAGGCAAAAGTTTTCAACATCGTTGACGCAGGCATGGGAGACCTGATCCGACCGGCACTCTACCAGGGACACCATGACATCATACCGGTCTCCGATTCCGGACGTAAAACGGAGATTATCGACGTCGTTGGACCCATCTGCGAAAGTGGTGACTTCTTTGCTCAGAACCGCGAATTACCGAGCCTTGAAGAAGGGGACCTCATCGCCCTGCTTAGTGCAGGTGCCTATGGATTCGTTATGGCGTCAAATTACAACTCCCGACCTTTCCCGGCTGAAATCCTTGTCGACGGCTCCGAGGCAAGTCTTATTCGCAGAAGACAGGGTTTCAATGACCTAATCAGCGGTGAAATGCTCTAAATGCCAATGACCTAAAGACGCGCTGGCAGAAAGTGCCCATCCGATCATGCCCGTTCATCCCGCAAAAATCATCGTGCTACTTGCCGTGATTATCCACTCTAGCCTAGCAATGGCACAGGAGCGCGGAGCATTGTTCAAGAAATCCTTCAAAGCTAGAAAGCAGGTTGCGACCCAGGAAGAGTTCATCATCATCAGCGGCGGTCCAGCCTTGCGAAAATGGGAAGACATGCGTGAAGAAAACGAACAACACGATCGCTGGTGGGGAAACTTCATCCGATCTGCCCGCGCACGCATTCAACAACTGCAAAAGCGGTATGGTCCTGAATATCCGATTACCTGGCTAGTATATCGCCCTGGATACATCACACGTTCCGAGGAGGATGGCCAACCTCTCATATCCTGGATTGAGTCCGTCCGTGAAAAATACAAAATTCAACTCGTCTGGCTGGAAACCGGAAAGGACATCATCCGCCATATCAATAGCGGCAAGGATCGTAAACAGATCAAGATTGTCGGCTTTGAGTATTACGGACACTCCAACCAGTATGCCTTTATGATGGATTACAGTAACGACATACTGGGAGCATCCACGTCTTGGTTGCACGAAAATGACCTGCAGGAAATTCAACCTTCTGCCTTCTCGAGCAAGGCCAAATGTCGCAGTTATGGCTGCAAGACTGGGGAAAGTATGTCCGCCAAATGGTATGCAGCAATTGGAATACGCATGTGGGGAGCAAAAGGAAAAACTGACTATTCCAACCCCTTGAAACCAACACTTTCTCCCGGTGGATACTGGAAACGATAGAATGTTGTTGTTCTGTACTTTCCAACACCCGATTCCTAAAGCATATTATCAGATATTACCGTGAACTTTCAGGAACTTAAAAACCTATACCAACTGCCCTTCTTCGAGCTGATCAAGAAAGCCCGCGAAGTGCATGAAAAACACTGGCCTGAAAATGAAATACAGCTGTGCACGCTGCTCTCTATCAAAACAGGAGGTTGCAGCGAGGACTGTTCATACTGTGCCCAGAGCGCGCGTTACAAGAGCGGCGTCGATGCTGAGAGACTGATGCCTGAATGCGATATTCTGGACCGTGCGCGCGCTGCCCGTGAAAACGGCTCCACAAGATTCTGCATGGGCGCTGCCTGGAAAGGAGTGCGTTCCGGAACCAAGAGGTTTGACGATGTGCTAGGCATCGTCAAAAAAGTGTCCGAATTAGGAATGGAAGTCTGCACAACACTTGGTGAACTGGGGCCTGAGGAGGCCAAGCAATTAAAGGAAGCCGGTGTCACCGCTTATAATCACAATATTGATACTTCTCCAGAGCATTATCCAAACATCGTTTCCACGCACACCTTCGATGATCGCCTTAATACAATCCGCAATGTTCAGGATGCGGGTATGTCGGTTTGCAGTGGGGGCATTCTCGGTTTGGGTGAAACAGCAGATGACCGTTTAAAAATGCTGGAAGTATTGTCCGGGTTTAATCCTCCTCCTGAAAGCATCCCAATCAACAAGCTTATGCCGATGCCAGGCACGCCCCTTGAAGGAGCCGATCCAGTTGATACATTCGATGTTGCACGAACCATTGCCTGTGCACGCATTGCCGTCCCCGGAGCCAAAGTACGGCTCTCTGCAGGTCGAACTCAACTCAGCGAAGAAGCTCAGGCGCTTTGTTTCTTTGCTGGTGCAAATTCCATTTTCTATGGCGACAAACTGCTAACAGCCGCCAATCCCCAAACGCAACAGGATCTGAAACTCCTTGAAAAGCTTGGTATGAAGACCCAGGCACCCAACCGCCAACTGGAAGCACCAGCAACTCAGCCCCAAAGACCACTCTCCCCGAGCCCGGCCTAGGCGATTTCCTTTAAACGAGTGACAATCCACCCGGACACAACATTGTGCAAACCCGGGCAAAAACGATGAACGCAAGCATCATCACGGTAACCCTTTTCCTTGCCGCCATTCTAACCATGTTAGAAAGCGACGCCCAATCCGATCCTGTAAGGAGCAATACACTGCCTCGCACCTACGCACCTACTCTCCCTCGGACCACAGCACCAATCTATCCCTGGCACCGTAACATCACCGCGACCATTTTCTGGGTCGGAGAGAAAGCCACTGCCGCCAACCCCATGCACAATGCCGCCAGTTCATGGGATACAAAATGGGTGCAAAATTATGGAGGATACGATGACCCTAATCCCGCCAATAGGACAGCGGATTTCCGCCCCAAAAGCTTTATCCCTGGACTAAACCCCTTCTATGTTGCACTTCCCTATAATGACCGGGTGAACTGGGCCAAGACAAAAGCCAGCGCCAAACGCGTCATACCATGGTTTAATCGCACTTTTAAGGCGGAAGGTAAAACCGTATGTAACATGCGCTGGGTTGCAATACATTGCCAAGGCCGAATCTGCTATGCACAATGGTCTGATGTTGGCCCCTTCGAAACCGATGACTGGGCCTATGTCTTTGGAGGTGCTCGTCCTAAAAACACCAAAAACGACAGTGCCGGGATTGACCTGTCCCCAGCGGTCCGGGATTACCTCAGAATAAAGGGAGGGATGAGCAAATGCGATTGGCGATTTGTTGAACTGCACGAAATCCCCTATGGCCCTTGGCGCAAATTCGGTCGAAACAATCACTTCCTCAGGATGGCATCCCAACTAAGCGGGACCAAGCGCGAAGAAATTGAACGATTAAAGCGGGCAAGGGAGGACTGGTTGAAGCGCAGAAGTCTCTAAACCCCAGAATTCAACATTCAGACGAATTAACCACGCAGTTGAAAAAATTGGTCTGGTCCCAGAAAAAAGGGCAACAGGAACAACCCAAAAATCACGATACGGGCAAATTTTGCGTGAATTTCTCCTTTTTTGTATAGCCGGGAAGCGGAAAAACCTCCATATTCGCCGAACTGAACAGAAAAACAGACCCATGATTTTTCTCATACCTGATATGAGGAAACACTTTAATAAAAAACAATCATCCTATGTCTAAACAACTGACCCGTCGTAAATTTATCAAGTCAGCTGCTCTAACAGGCGCTGCGTCGACCCTTGGCATGCCCGCCATTGTTCGGGCACAAAACCAGAACAGTAAGCTGCAGGTTGGCTTTGTGGCCACCGGAGGGCGAGCTGGTGCCCATGTTGGATTCTGCTGGGGAGCGCGCAATAAATATGGCCTGCATTGCACTGCATTTGCCGAAGTGGACAAAAACGCTTGGAAAAATGTCCACAGGAATAATGAGTGGAAAGATGCCAAGGGCTACACCGACTGGCGTGAAATGTTCCAGAACCACACCAAGGAGTTGGATGTTGTTTTCGTATCAACTCCTGACCATACTCATTACGCTCCCTCAATGACTGCAATCAGTAACGGGATTCACTGTTACACCGAGAAGCCGCTTGCATGGTCAGTGCGTGAGGCTCAGAACCTCACAAAGGCCTACGAAAAAAACACCAGCGTTGTCACCCAGATGGGTAACCAGGGACACGCTGGCAATGGCTGGCGCCTCGCCTACGAATTCGTCAAGGCCGGTGCCGTTGGTGACATCAAGGAATTCCACACATGGACAAACCGCCCCGTTTGGCCGCAGGGTGGCGATAACCCGACGAAAAAGGATGAAGTTCCTGCCCATATCGACTGGGATTCCTGGGTCGGGCCCGCTCCAATGCGCCACTACACGAACAATACCTATCCCTTCAAGTGGCGCGGTTTTGTGGACTTTGGTTCCGGAGCACTTGGTGACATGGCCTGCCACACAACTGATGGCATCTACTCCATTATGCGCCCGGGATATGCCGCTTCTGCAGAACCGCTCATGATGACTGGTCCCTGTAAGGGACAGTTCCCTGCCGGCATGACCCTCAAGGTTGACTACCGGGCAACCAAGGAGACTCCTGCTTTCACCACATACTGGTATGAAGGTAAAACCAAGGATGGTAAGGACAACATGCCCGAGACCCCTGAAGAATTGAAGTCCGAGGGCAGAAAACTTCCACGTACGGGTAACCTTATTATCGGCACCAAGGGTAAAATGCTTGTAACAGGCGACTACTGGAACAGCCCGCGGATTATCCCGGAAAGCCGCCAGAGGGAATTCGGGAAGCCAAAGCAACTGCTTGAGCGCTCACCAGGACACCATGATGAATTCATCATCGCCTGCCGTGGCGACAAGCCAAGAGAGTTCAGCCAGTCTAACTTCAGCTACTCAGGATTCATGACCGCAAATATCCAGCTGGGTAATCTCTGCGCACTTGCGGGCAAGAAAATCGAGCTCAATGAAGCCGGTGTCGTTACTAGTGATCCTTCAATCAACGAGCTTGCATGGCGTGTGCCGCGCAAAGGTTGGGACGCTTTGAAGACGAACATCTAGTTTCGGCATTCAAGAAAAATCAACCGGCACGCGCTTAAGCGCGTGCCGGTAAAACAAAACGCCCGGAGCTATGCTTCGGGCGTTTTGCTTGGCAACTTAGCCATGCGGCAAAATCCTGGCTCAGACCTCACCCTACGTTTGCAAGCCGCACGATGTCATTAGAGCACGGTGAAAATCACCACCCACTGCAAGTACAGATGCCATTTGCGCTCCCTCCGGCATCCCGATGAAGCCTCCGGAAACCCGCTTCTGATTCAGCTCACCCGGTTTACTGGTAGGCGAGACGGTATCAAAGCGCTCTGCCCACTTCTCGGTGCAACCAAGGGCAACTGCGTAGGGTAGGAGTTGATCATGGTGTTCCATGCTCAACTGCGGAGCATAGGCCAGTTTGGCACGCTTCCCATCGTGGCCGTTCATATACATCCGGAGCCCCTCAATATGGTCCGTCACCTGTCGCCCCTTGCGTGAATAGCACTTCATTAGGGTGAGGAAACAGGCATTCAAAATATAGCCAAAAATCATCCATGCTACCACGCGAAAAAATCCCGATAGGGTATGCACATCCATTGCAAGGTTAACATACACGAATCCGAGCCCCAGTCCTATCACTCCAAGACCGAACCCGGGAACCATTTCACCCGCTCTGAGCATGGTAATACCTCCGTGACAGAAAAAAAGAACCATGGCACAAAAGAAAGCAAGCCCAAATCCTAGCATCAAACTCAATATTACACGGATATCTGCCACGTTGCCTGCCGTTAGAATGTTGCTTACACCCGGATCAAAAGTCCGGAACCCTCCTGCCGTTAGAATGTTGCTTACAGCCGGATCAACAGTCAGGAACCCTCCTCCCAACAAATAAATCCATATCCCGAGGGTTACCCACCGCCGGTTATTCACCCGGTAGCCCTTCTTAAACTGTTTGTGCAACTTACCCTTTAACCCATCCCAAGCTGCTCGACAGACTTTCCTAGCAGCATTCCGTCCCGTTCCGCCTAGACTAAAACTTTTTTGCGGCAGGTCAGGATCGATATGCTCCTCAGGAAACAGGGCTTTATAGACACACTCTTCATCCTCGAGGAGTTCTGCTTTACCCAACCCAAGGTCATGGAGATGAAAAGTGGAGCCTTTCCGCTCGATTCTCAAAACCCCTTTCTCCGCAAGCCCCACCATCAACGCGGTGAAACACCCAGCGTCAAAACCGGTGGGGCTTGCCCAGAGATAGCGTAGGGCTGCAGGAGAGTATCCCTCTGGAGGCTCAAACATCGGCACAGAGGATGCCTTGCGAGGGTCCCGACCCACCAGCACCCAAGCAAGAAGATAATAGCCTAGAAGACCGAGGATAATGAGCTCACCCCGCAATAAGGGAATGCCTTCCCACAAATTCTGGAACCCCTCAAGCACGGGATTGGACTATTCTGCATTCAACGCCCCTAGAACGGCATGGGTGTGATTCGAATATTGCGGTAGGCCACCGGCCCGTGGTCACCCTGGAACATGATCGGTCCCGTGGCTGCTTCCTTGCCATTGACTCCGCTCGGAGTCTGGCCCTTCATCTCAACATTCTCGTGCAGGATCTTACCATTGAGCTCAACCTTAATGAAGCGGGCGTTACTCGTCTTCTTACCGTTGGCGTCAAAAGAGGGCGCCTTGAAATCAATCACGTATTTCTGCCACTCGCCGGGTTTCTTGCAGGCGTTCACCTTTGGTGGCTGTGCCCCGTAAATAGCTCCCATGTCCCCGCCGCCCAGCTTTTCTTTGCCATAGCTATCGAGCACCTGCACCTCGTATTCACCCATCACGTAAACGCCTGAATTGGCGCCCTTGGGAACCATGACTTCAAGTTCAATCCGGCAGCTACCCCACTTCTCCTTGGAATAAATATCCCAGCTCTGCCCGTGACCACTGACCTTGTTGACCATGGCGCCTGCACCGTCAGCAACCGCAAGGGTTTTGGGATTCTCCTTGGACTGCGAAGGGACGCCAACTACCCAGGCGTTTTTCCCCTTGCCCTTAGGCTTGGTGATCCAGTTATCCAGGTCCTTGCCGTTGAAAGGGATCGAACTCTTCTCGTCGGAAAAACCGGTCATCGTCAGAGCAAAAAAAGAAAGGAGTGAAAAAGAAATCTTGTGTGTTTTCATGATTATTAACTATTTACGGCTTTGGCAGGGCAAATCTCAACCTCAACACTTTCAAGCATCCCTCTGACTACCCCCCAAAGTCAATCAACTAAAGCCCTGAAGAGATGACAATCTCTCTAGGCCCAATAGAAAGCTTCCAAGTGATCATTATAGGACACGTTATTCACGATCTGCGATGTAACGTTCCGCCTCAAGGGCTGCACGACAACCGTCCCCGGCAGCAGTGATCGCCTGTCGATACACATGATCAGCCACATCACCAGCCGCAAAGAGTCCCTCGACATTGGTTCGGGTAGAACCGGCTTGCTGAATAATGTAGCCATTCTCATCGGTATCAATCAATCCCTCGAGGAAGCCTGAATTGGGGATATGCCCTATTGCGACAAACACACACTTGAGATCAATCTTGCCCTCACTTTCATCCTTGAGGTTTTTGGTGCTTATTGCACAAACCTCACCGTCATCATCCGTGATGTATTCAGTCACTGCCGTATCCCATACCGGTTCAATTTTATCATTGGCCAAGGCTCGTTCAGCCATGATCTTGGATGCCCGCAGTTCATCACGACGATGAATCAGGTAAACTTTGGAGGCAAAGCGAGTCAGGAATGTCGCTTCCTCACATGCAGAATCTCCGCCACCAATCACAGCCACGGGAACATCTCGGTAGAAAGCGCCGTCACAGGTCGCACAGGAAGTCAGACCATGGCCAATGAGTTCTTTTTCTCCCTCAAGACCTAAGTGTCTGGGAGCCGCCCCGGTAGCAACGATCACGGTCTCGCTTTCGAGGACATCATCACCGCAATGCACTTCGAAATGCTCGCCGGTCTTCTCCACACGAGTCACCATCTTGTAATCAATTCGTGCTCCGAACTTGGTTGCCTGCTCCTGCATTTTCATCATCAGGTCCGGACCCATTACTCCTTCCGGAAAACCGGGATAATTCTCCACATCAGTGGTTGTCGTGAGCTGCCCGCCAGGCTGGTCGCCGGCAAGAACCAAGGGCGCGAGATTGGCACGTCCAGTATAGATAGCAGCGGCCCATCCGGCACATCCTGTTCCAATAATAATTACTTTTTCCATTTGAGAGGGATTATGACCATGAACGGCATAAGGTCAATCAAGGTTCACCGGGATATGCGCCTAAAGAGCACCGATTACGCCCGAAGAACACCGAAAAAGGCACATTAAGCTTCTAATATTTCGGCAATCCGCTCCATCTCGACAAAATTTCCCACCAATGGTTGTGACAGATCCGGCTGCGATTGCTGCCAAGTAGCCAAGATTCCTTCCGCCGTCACAAGCGTCGATACATAACGACTACAACCGGTGCCCTGCGGAGAAACGAACATCGGTTCGTTTGTCGAGAGACGACTCAAGGACGGAAATTTTTCGTCAAAGCCAAAGGCTAATCCTCCAAGTTCTTCGCAAGAATATCCACGCGGTCGCGATACGGCAGCAGCGTTTTCATCAAGAGATCGAAGGCACTCAGCACCATCGTAGAAATAAAGAGAGATCGCTGGCATGTCGGCCAGTCGTCCCATTGCGGGAACCGGCATACAGTCTGTCACACGCGTTGCCGCCACATCCCAAGCAGCTCCGCGCTCAAGAAGCTGTAAAGTTTCGAGAGAAAAATCATCTTGGGCAGTTGCACGCAAAGCCAGTCCCGTATTAGAACTCGCCCAGGTATAGGGATGGCTGCAAAAAATGAGGGCCGTGTCACCATTGCCGCCGGGAACATCAAAAGCCACTGGATCCTTGACATGCAGAGCCTCAGGCTCTCCGCGTTCAACAACGTTGCGCAGATTTGATGCCCGCAGCTCCCGCACTGATCCTGCGCTGATCATGTCAATTTCCCAACACCCAGTTCCCGGTTTCTGAAAATTCTCTATGGCCTTCGGGTATCTTTGCGCTTTCTCAGTGGAAATAAAAAGCTCCACGAGCCCCTGACTCATTCGAAGAGAACTTCCCTCGATAGATACTACCTCCTGCCCATTGACACCCAGATCATCTTTGGTAAATGCAAATTCCTTTTGCCAAGGTCCCATCGGGTTATCGGAGCAAAAAAGAGCAAGTTCCAGCCCTCTTTCACCCGCTCCGGTTCCTGTTCGGGAATCTCCATGATTCCGGTAACGCCCGCATAGCCAGTAAGTCCCTTCATCATCAATAACAACATTGCCGCCGCCAAACCAGTAACCCTCGCTATTCGCCTGAGGAGAAACCAGCACAGATGCCCGTTTCTGATCAACAAGGACAGAACCAAGACGATGAAGAATCTGCTGAATATCCGTTTCCATGGCAAAAATATTAGTCTTTAACGAGGCAGGCTGGCAAGCCGTAGATACCATGCCTCGGTATCGCCTTAATCCACCCGTTTAATTGCAGGCAATATATCCTCGAGTTTGCCGACAACCTGATAGTCGCCCGAATCAACACCGATCAGGCTCAACAACTCATTAAGTGGTGTCCAAAATCGCTGACCGGAACGATCCATCCTATCATACACAATGATCGGCTTACCTTTCATCAGCGGATCACCCACTTCCTTGAGCAGAAGCAAGGCAAGCATTTCCTGCACGGTTCCTGCCCCGCCAGGAAAAATAATGAAGGCATCAGATCGCTCGATCATGATTTCCATTCGTGTATAAATATCAGGCCTTAGCCAAAAAGCTGAAAGTCCATCAGGCAAGCCTTCCAGTTCAATAATATGAGGAACATTGGAACCACCGGCCCAACCTCCGGCATCCGCCACTCCCTGAACCACCGATCCCATTATACCCGTCTTGCCAGCACCTGAAATGCACCCATAACGTGCATCAGCAAGCTTACGACCCATTTCATAGCCATCAGACAAATAATCAGGATCTTCAATACTTGCCGAACAGAAAACACACACGTCCCCATGTTGGCCCTGCGGCGGCGGGGATTCATGGGAATAAATCTCACCGGTATCCTCATCGTGCCCGCCATGTCTTGCCGTATCTGGAAACCCCTCCTGACTCGCCTCATGCAGGGCCTCTAGAACACTCGCAGGACAATCCACGGAAACCAGATAGTCCCGGTAATCCTGTTTAATCGTTCCCAAGTCGTGAAGATGATCAAGTAACCTGAAAAACGGATCCCAGGAGCCGTCATTATTCAGAATCACCGTTGGCTTGCCTGTCAGTTTCGCATCGTTGGTCTGGAATCCCACAAAAATAGAAACGAGCTTGAACAACTCCTCCAGTGTCGCACCGGGCGTAAAGACAAAAGCATCCGAACGGGTAATTTCCTCCTGAATGTTGGACAGGGTAATTACCCGGTCACCATTTGAGTTATCAATATTCCATCCACCTGCAAAGAGAAGATAGAGTAATTGAGCACGTGATTCACGGGAGGGATCCTCCTCACTGATCACACGACCTGATAAGCGAACACTTGGCATCGGGAAAAGGTACCGTTAGGCCGCGGATTCATCGACT
>CALCSP010000602.1 GCA_937893785.1 uncultured Verrucomicrobiales bacterium | reverse complement strand
TCAGAGTCACAGGGCCCTGCCAAGCAAGCCCCGACAGAGCGCAACGACAGCCTCAAGCCGTAAGCTACCCAATACTCGGATCACTCCACCTGTCAGCCAATCTCTCCAACGCCCCTCCAATCATCCACCGCGTAGGAGCCCATATCCTCTGGCCGCAAGAAAACCAAGCCACCCTCACCCCGCACCCCCTAATTCATCAACTCGGATACGGTCAAAACAGATTCCACCCCTGAGACCTACCAAAATGACAGGGCGACAACAAAACCATTCCGCCCCTTCAAGAATAAGCCCGCCTCCCACAGGCAAAAAGGAAATAAGCCGCCACGCGGTCACCCATCGTGCTATTAAACCGCAACCAAATCATCTCAAACCAAAGACATTATCCCCAAAAAAAATCACTCGGCAGACCACTGAAGGCGCAACGGCTTTGAAGCGCCCGCTCAAAATGAACACAGCTGCCCGCAAAACACCAACCCCTCAAGTTGCGCTCAAACCACCACCAGCTCCCGCCAAAATTAATAGACCTCCATCTCGTGAAAAAAAACCAACAACACTTAAACCAAAAGAAAATCCCGCGCCTCTCGTAACTGCAACTGCAAAGCCGGTCAAAAAGACCACTCCGGTATCAACTGCGCCGCCAAGGATCAAGCTCGATTACCGGGCACCTATATCACAGGTAAAGATCAAACCGGAAATCAGCCCATCACCCCCTTCCATCACAAAACCTCCGGCAATCATTGCCGGCGAACTTGTCCCGTTTAAACCTACGCAGCAAACCAATAAGCAGGCAGCTAAGTTAACCACGGCGAAAACCGGGGAAACAAAAACAGCCACTCACCCCTCACCTGCACCTGCCAAAGAAGCACTACCGGAAAATGAAAAGCCCCCCGTTGATGTGCTGACTCAAAAAGCAAAACAAATTGCCGGCAGCCTTGTAGAAGAACAAAACAACCTTGGCCTCAGTGTCGACGATGTCCTGGACCTGACAAAAACAGAGGATAACCTGCCGTTCATCAAGCATGAGCCTCCCTCATCATCTTCGGGAGATATCAACGACCTGATCATCAGCGCCATTAAACAAACCGATTTTGATATCGGTTCTTCGAAAATGGAATTCTCAGGGGATGTTCAGATCAAGTCACCTCGCTTTGCAATGCGTTGCGACCGTTTCATTGTGCACCTAAAGAAGGACGGCTCGGGAATCTCTTACGGCGAGGGCGTGGGCAACGTTTTCATCCGCATGCGCAATAATGGCAAGCCATCCGGACACGAAGGTTTCGCCAGCCATGCAATCTATCTTCCTGAGGACGGAAAACTGACACTAAGCGGTTGGCCCAAGATTCGCGAGGAACAAAAGGAGCACGTTGCAGCTACCAAGGAAACCAAGATGGTTTTATATACCGATGGCCGCGTTCAGACCCTCGGACGCAACCGAACTATCATCAACAACTAGAGTGTTGACTCCCTAAGGCAGTATAAAGATCCTCTTGCTTGCCTAATGCCTGGCTCTTCTGGTATAATAAAACCTCTTCATTCGGTGCCTCACTCAGTACCGGATTATCCAAGCCACATTTAAGCAATGAAAAGCGTTTCCCTCTCGAGCTGCCTCTTGATGATTTTAATCCTATGCCCACGAGTAGCCACACAGGCACAACAGCACCTTCAAGTAAAAGCGCATACAGATGGCGAAAAAATCTCCGTATATCGTCAAGGTGTCAACAAACCCATACTGACTCAAAACGCCGGACCAAAATTCCGACCTTATTTGCACCCGATCACCACCCCTGACGGCAAGGGACAATTAACCCAGTTCAGTCCCGGGCATCACAGACACCAGACCGGACTTTATTGGGGATTAACCCGCGTCAACGGCCGGGATTATTTCCATAATCCTGGCGAAGGTTACTGGAAGCGCGTGAGTACTCGCATTGAAAAAGCAGAAGGAAAACAGGTAGCTTGGAACACCGTTTATGAGATGCTTGGAAAAGACGGTTCACCGGTGCTTACGGAAACCCAGAAGTGGAGCATTTTAGATTCAGGCAAGGGCCATTTCATCCTCGACCTTGAATGGCAAGGCGCGGCCAAAGAAAAGGTCACTGTGTCAAAATACAACTACGGCGGCCTGTTTCTTCGAATGCCGTGGAAAAGGGGCATCCGGGCGCAGGCACTCAACGCTTCAGGACTTCTGAACCAGAAAGGCGAAGGCAAACGCTCAAAGTGGGTTGATCTGGGCATGCAGATTGAAGGCCTTTCAGAAGATGGTCATATTGCCATCTTTGATCACCCTCAAAACGACGGTTTTCCCAACCCTTGGCGTATTGATGGCCAGTTCGGAATTGGCCCCTCTCATGCCCGTCTGGGAAACTGGTTCATTGAAGAAGGTAAGGTCAAGACCTTCCAACACCGCTTCGTTATCTATGAAGGCAATGCCGATGCCAAGATACTAAACCGGCAATGGGATCAATGGGTCGGAAAAACGAAGTCCGATAATGGCGCAGTTTCAGCTGAAGAGAACAAAAAACCTTAGCGCCGACCTCTAAGGTCAGGATAAGTCAAAACCCGCACGCTGCGCGGCCGCCTTGAAATTATCCAGTTTTTCCGTTGGGGTTTTGCCACGGTCAGAAACAAGTTCCCGGTAACCTCCGAGCAAGCGCCCAAGGGCAAATTTACGGCTCAAACTCACACGGTTCCTGAGACGGGCAAGTTCTCTGGCAGCAGCGAGGGAACCCTTGAGTGAATCAAGCTCACCGCGAAGAATATCGAGCTTTTCACACAATCCTCCCGCTTCCGTTACCGGCGACTGACCGTCATGATTGTTAACAAGATGCCGGTTGGGGAAAGTCTCAGCATCATCCATTGTGTCAGCCAAGGTTGCCAAAATTTCCGAACCTGCCCGGGCGGCCAAATCGGCAAAGGCCGCCTCCGCTTCCCCGGCGTCAAAACTTGAGATGCTCTTCCACCCGGCTCGCCGAAAACTTGCATATCTCTCACGCAAATCCTTATTACCCTGTAGTTCCGGGGCAAGCGCGGCAGCCAAATCCAGATGCATGCGCAACATTTCGCGTACCAAGGGCGCAGGTGCAGTGGTAATGGTGTTATTGGCATGCACCCGATAATTTAGCAGGGGCTCATCAACCAATGCGAAACGGTCCTCAATTACTGCCTTAGCAAGTAGATAATAGTCATGATTGAAGCGATAGGGGCGGAAGGGGTTGGCCAGCAGGTAATCCGTTCGGGCAATCACATTACTGGTAGTAGCCGGAAAATTACAAACTCCCATCCACTCGGCAAAATCCCGTCCGCGCAGCGACCATGCAGCCCGAAACCATTTCGCGCGTGCGCTTTGGCTGTCGAGTTCTCCTCCATGATCATCAATAAGATGAAAGTCCGTACTTAAAACCGCAAGGTTCTCGCGCTGCTCAAAAGCAGGAAGGCACTGTTCAAACCGACGCGGTAGGTAAGTGTCATCTGAATTTAATATTGCTACCAACTCACAATCATTGGCCGCGCGCTCAACCAACCGGTTAAGAGTCTCATGGGCACCGGCATTTTCCTGTACAGCAACCTCCACGCCACGGGATTCAAAAGCCTTGAGCACATTAACTGAGTCATCCTTGGAACCGTCATCGATGACGATCACCCGATCAGCAGGTCGAGACTGAGTCAATACCGACTCAATGGCATCACCCACATATTGCGCATGGTTATAGCACGGTATAATAACAGCTAGGCGCATGATTTTTTCAGTCGTTGCTGCACAGAGATCGCATAAAAGCCGAAGCGTCAGCCAGGCTGATCGGTTCAGGACGGACACGAAAACGAAACGGGCCTATTTTGCGGCGAGTTTTGCGTATGCTCAAGTCAAGTCCCTCCAAACGGGGCAACTCATGGTCGGCAATGCCCCCTTCTTCCATACAACAGCTTGCCTCAATGTCCATCAGGCGTGAAACAAGCCAGGTGATTTCAATGACATCGGAACGGGCAGCGTGAAGCCTGCGAGCACCAACCCTCTGCAGAAATTCTACGAGATAAACCGCTATACGGGCTGCATCATGGTTGTCGGTGAGTTCCTCAGCTTTACCGGCAAGCTCAGAGTTTGCCCTCCAAGCAGCATCAAGCACAAGTCTGTCTGGCAGAAAATCGATGCCTGAAGGGGCAACCGGGAAAGAAACTCTGAAATCCTCATGCAAGCCCAAGACCATAGGCATGATACCAGGCTGAGCAGCAGCGGCGATGAGCTCATTATCCGTGGAACGGGGGCCACGTCCACCCCACCCCGATGCAAGATAGACAACCTCCGGAAAATTGCCGGGACGTTGGACATCCTCGGGGAAGGTGGCCAATAACTGCTTAGCTGTAACCTCAAGGGCAAACCGTTCTCCTGCCAGCCGACGCCCCTCGGCGGCATATGCCGCTCGCGTGTGGGGTTCTTTGGCCATGCGCTCCAGCGCATCGGAAAGACCAGATTCGTCGCCTGGCGCGCACAATAGACCTGATTTGCCGTGCTCAACCATTTCCGGTATCCCAGCAAGGCGTGTCGCAACCACCGGCAAACCGGACGCCATGGCCTCTGTGATGACGGTCGGCAGGATATCACTGGCGCCCTTACCGTCGACAATTGCAGCTAGTGCAAAAAC
>CALCSP010000601.1 GCA_937893785.1 uncultured Verrucomicrobiales bacterium | reverse complement strand
TCTGGTTAAAGAAGTCGACGGTGTCGTCATTGAAATTGATGAGTTTACCATGAAACGTATTGATGACCTGCTTGAAAAGATCAGCGAGCAGGGTATGGGAAATTTGACAGAGGAGGAGCGAAGAGTGCTTGAGGAATACAGTCGAAGGATTTCAGGGGGTATAAAGTGATTTAATGACGGGTCAATCGGCAGGCAGGCACTTGAATGGTATGTCTTTACTTCGTTACCTGCGACCAGTGGTAGTGGCGGTGGTTTTTATCGGAGCTGTATTAGGGGCGGCAAGATTAGGTATTATGCTGGCAGATCAGCAGGTTCCACCCGGTCAAGGCGAACTATTAGAGCCAGGCACGCGCCGGGAAATTGGTCCTGCAAATGGCTTAATGGTCTGTGATCACCTTAAAGGTTTACGAGAATATGATTTTAGGTCGTCAGGAAGTGAACAGGTCAGCGTGGATGGGGTCACTTTACTTGAAGTGATGGAACAGGGAGTTGTTCTTGAAGTCATGCAAGGCAGTGACAGGCGATATCTGAAAGTTCAAGTGTTGGGCGGTGCAAAAGACGGTAAGGTTGTCTGGTTACTGGCACGGCAATTTCGTGAATTGCCGGAAGCAAAGCGGTAATAGCCTGCTGGTGACCGATTTCATTTGCCGAAAGAATTTATAGATTATTAGAATGCGAGTGATATCAGGAAGCGCACGAGGTATTCCCTTACAGGTTCCACCGGGTGTTGAAGTGCGCCCCACCGCAGACCGTGTCCGGGAGGCATTGTTCTCGATGGTTGCAGAGCGGCTGCCGGGGGCGCGATGCCTTGACCTGTTTGCTGGATCTGGGGCCCTCGGTATAGAGGCGCTGAGTCGCGGGGCAGAGTCCTGCTTCTTTGTGGACAAAGAGGGTGTTTGCTGTGATACGATCCGTGGTAATTTGCGTAAAAGTGGATTGGTGGGCGCTGAGGTGCTTAAAGTAGAGGCAATGGATTTCATTGAGTCACATCTTGGCAATTTTGACCTCATATTTGCTGATCCTCCCTACAAAAAAAGGGGGGGAACTGACCTAGCGGCAGTGGTGGTTGGATCGGAGAAGCTGCCCTGTTTGATGGCAGAGGGGGCAATACTTGTTCTTGAATCCCGTAAAAGTCAGGATGAGTATCACGGCAGTGATCGCTTGGAAAGACTGCAAAGTCGAGATTATGGTGAAACCCGGCTTGCTTTTTTTCGCCGGGTAAATTCCTGAGCGCTTCCCTCAGACGCATACAGATGCACCTTCGGTTCGTCATTCTTATATACAATCTTTTGTTGCCATTGGCGCTTTTGCTGATGTTTCCCGGATATCTGGTTAAGATGGTTAGGCGGGGTAGTTATGGAAGAGGATTTGGTGAGCGACTAGGAATCTATTCTGCCAGTAAAAGAAAGATTCTCGGCGGTCTTGATCGTCCGGTATGGATTCATGCTGTGAGTGTGGGTGAGGTAAATATTGCCAGAAAGCTGATTGCAGCACTTCGTGATCTTGATGACGAGTTACCTATCGTCCTGTCTACAACGACACCTACGGGGTTTTCTATTGCTGAGAAAAGTGGTGCAGAGCTTGTAATCTATAATCCAGTGGATCTTTGGCCGGTTGCCCGCAGGGCGCTGAAAGAAATTAATCCGAGGGCACTGGTGCTTGTGGAGGCGGAGGTGTGGCCAAATCTTGTGAAAGGTGCAGGCAGGCAGGGCGTTGAGGTGTCCCTTGTCAATGCGCGCCTCTCATTGAAGTCTGAGCGGCAATACAGGAGGTTTCGTTTTTTTGCTGCCCCTGTATTCTCAATGCTGACCCGTGTATGTGTTCAGGACAAGGAGGATATTCCGCGCTGGAGGGCTCTTGGGGTTAAAGTTGATGCCATTATGCATCTGGGTTCGATCAAGTACGATTCACAGGGAGTGGTGGAGCCAGCCGATAGTAGCCGTTTCCGTGAAGTCTTGGGAAGTTATTTAGGGGGAGCTTCAAGGCGGATCCTCCTAGCTGGGAGTACACACCCGGGGGAAGAGGGAATGGTAGGCAAGGTATACTCTAGGCTACGGGAACGATTTTCAGATCTGTATCTCATTGTTGTTCCGCGTCATGTTGAGCGATTGGATCAGGTCCTTGCTGATTTACGATCAATTGGCCTAAATCCCGGATTGCGAAGTAAGATGGAGTCACTCGAGGAAGGGGATACCCGGGATCAGGATTGTCTGGTTATTGATACCACTGGGGAACTTGGAGCATGGTATTACGTGGCGGACCTTGTTGTGATTGGTAAAAGTTTTCTGGCCCATGGTGGACAGAATCCAGTCGAAGCTGTTTTTGCGGGCAAGCCTGTTTTTTTTGGTCCACACATGGAGAATTTCGCGGCTTTGGTAGATTTATTTAACGCTCAGGGTTGCGAAATGCAGGTGGCTAATGAGGAGGAGCTTGAGCACCGATTATTCAAAGAGCTTGATTCCAGCGAAAATCAGCCAACTATGGTGAAAAGGGCTAAGGAGGCAATGTTCGTTCATAATGGGGCAGCGCAGCGCAGCGCAAAGGCGGTTCTGGGTAACTAAAAAGCCAATTCTTATTGTGATTCCTGCTTGCAAATGGGACTCGTGCCGATAATGTCCACGCTCGCTTAATGAACGACCCGTTCGTCTAGCGGTTAGGACTCCGCCCTTTCACGGCGGCAACACGGGTTCGAGTCCCGTACGGGTCGCC
>CALCSP010000600.1 GCA_937893785.1 uncultured Verrucomicrobiales bacterium | reverse complement strand
TTCTCGCCAGACCTTCGCTTTGAGCTTTTCGGCAAGGATCGCACGGATCGATTTGACACTCTTATTCTAGATCACCGGCTCAACAACGTCTGGCACTACAATCGGGGTTCCGATCAGCGGGGTCGTGCCCAGTATACCCACGACCAATTCCCTGCTGACCTGCACAATCTTATGGGTGGTGTTTCGCCCGAGGGCAGATACTGCCTATTGTATATCAACGGGGTTTTGTGGGGCATTACAGAATTACACGAGCGGCCTGATGATAATTTTGCCGCGGAATACCTCGGTGGTGATAATGACGACTATGATGCAATGAAACACCGTACAAGTACAGTGATCGCTGGAAGCAACACCAACTACAATGCCATGCTGGCACTCTCACGGCAAAACATGAGCAACCAGGAAAACTATGAATCCGTAGCCGAGATACTACACATCGAAAACTTTATTGCATACATGATCACTAATTATTATGTCGGCAACTCTGACTGGGCTCACCAGAACTGGTATGCGACCTATAATAAAAATGCAGAACATGGGAAATGGTACTATCACAGCTGGGATCCCGAACACTGCATGGAAAGCACCACTTATGATGCCACTGGAAAAGATAATACCGGTGGCCCTACTGAAGTATTTCATAACCTGATTGCTAATCCAGAATTTCGACTTCTTTTCGCTGATCGTGTTCATCAGCACTTCCATAACGATGGAGTTCTCACCCCACAAAACGCTGCCAAGGCCTATATGAGGCGCGCCAATGCAGTTGATCTTCTAACCCGCATCGAATCCGCACGATGGGGCGACAATGCTCGCAGTAATCCTTACACTCGACTGGATTGGTTGCGCACCCGCGACCAAATGCTAGGAACCACCAGCGGCGGAAACCACGGGAATTTTTTCCCTCGTCGTACAGGGATCGTCCTTAATCAATTTCGTTCGAGGAACTGGTATCCTGACATTTCACCACCAGATTTTTCCCAGCATGGAGGGAGCGTTGACACAGAGTTCAGGCTATCGATTGACAGTCCTGAAGGAGGAACCATCTACTACACCACAGATGGCAGTGACCCAAGGATCGCAGCACAATCGGGAACCGTCACAGAACATATACTGGTAGCTGAGAAAGTAGTCCGAAAAGCAATCATGCCTGAAGATTCTTCGATGGATGACACTTGGTTCAAGAACGAATTTGATGATAGCTCATGGCCAAGCGGAACACTTGGAGCTGGTTATGACAACGCCACCGCGTATGATCCGCTGATTGATCAGGCGTTTGAGTTTTCTGCACAGGTCGCAAGCAATACTAACGAGACGATCTTTATGCGCATCCCCTTTGATGTCGATGACCCTCTGCTTTATAACACACTCACATTGAAGGTTCGCTATGATGACGGTTTTGTAGCCTATATCAATGGAACGGAAGTTGCCCGCGCCAATGCAGAAGGTAGTCCCGGCACACCGCTTCGATTTGACGCAAGGGCATCTGCCAGTCACTCCGACTCTCAAGCCATAATCTTCCAGTCCTTTTCCGTCTCTCAACACCTTGAACTCCTCGTAAAAGGCACCAACCTGTTGGCTATTCATGGGCTCAATGCCACTGCGGGATCAAGTGATATGCTGATTGATGCAACCCTTGAAGCAAGCGAGGGAATTGGGGGAAGTGCAGGGGGGCTATCACCCAGCGCCAGAAATTACTCCATTCCAATCAACCTGCCTAACCCGGAAACCACTGTCAATGCCCGTGCCTTCTCCGGCACTGAATGGTCGCCCTTAACTAAAGCAACTTTTCTGGTGGATACCGAACCGGCAGGAACCGCAAACCTTGTTATCTCAAAGATAAACTATCGGCCTGCAGCACCTAGCGAGGAGGAAATCGCTACAGGATACAATAACCGTAACGACTTCGAGTATGTGGAGTTAATGAATATCGGTACTGAAACAATTAGCTTGGAGGGTGTGCGATTTGTCTCCGGAATCGATTTCAAATTCGACAATAGTATATCCAGAGTCCTTGCACCGGGCGCCCGAGGATTACTTGTCAAAAATCTTGCTGCTTTTGCCTTTCGTTACGGAAGTAATCTGCCCGTATTTGGCAAATTCGAGAATGACACCAACCTTGCCAATGGAGGAGAAAGGCTAACACTGCTTAATTCAGAAGAAGAACCAATACGTGATTTCAGTTATGATGACTCGGTGCCATGGCCGACGGCTCCAGATGGTGACGGCTACGCTCTTATGCTGATCAACCCATACTCAAACCCGGATCACTCCCAAGGCAACAACTGGCAAGCTAGTGTATCCATCGGCGGCAATCCAGGTTTTGATGACGTGGTAAACTTCAGCAACTGGCAGAAAGAAACTTTCACCGCTGAAGAACTGAAAAATTCTGCAGTTTCCGCTGCCGGATCCAATCCCGATGGTGACGCAATGACCAACCTTGAAGAGTTTCTCTTCGGCGGAAATCCAAAGGTCTATGATGAAAATGTAACACCGCTGCAGGCTAACATCCAAAGTATTGACCTCGGTAATGGTCCAAGAGACTTTGCCATCCTTGAGATCCGCCTGAGCCGTGCAGCCGCTCAATCAGTGAACTGGCAACTGCTCAC